>CP097967.1:600000-900000 GCA_023703535.1 SAR86 cluster bacterium | reverse complement strand
ACAGAAGCAACGACTGGGGTAAACATCCTTTGAGCAGAATTTTTATAAGCTTCTAATCTGTTTTGGCCTTTATCAATAAGTTTATCCGCATACTCGACAATAACTATTCCACCATCTATCAACATACCAAGACCTAGTAGCATTCCAAACATTACTAGGAAATTGAATTCATAACCAAGAACGTAATAAAGAACTCCAAAAGTTACGAGAAAAGAAAAAGGAATCGCGATGCCTACTATAATTCCATTTCTCAAGCCTAGAGTGGCAACTACAAGAACCATTACCAAAACAACAGCAGTAATGATATTGCCTTGTAATTCATTTACCATGTCTCCAGCAAATTGTGTTGTATCTAGTCCAGGAGTAATTAAAAGTTTTTGAGGTAATTCAGATTTAAAACCATCAATTTGTTCTCTTACAGTATTTGCAATATCAAGTTCATTAAATCCAACTCTTTTTTTAATGGAGAGAGTGATTGCATCTTTTCCATTTACTCTTGAAAAACTTGAGGGATCTTTGAATGTTCTTTTTATTTGGGCAACATCTCCAAGCTTAACAACCTTGGAACCTGACGCTTTGATTGGAAGGTTATAAACATCCTCACTAGTTTCAAAAACACTTGGAATCTCAACAGCAAATCTGCCTGAACCTGTATCTTGAAAACCTGCTGGAATTAATACATTGTTAAACCTAACGGCATTAGCAATTTCACCAAGAGTTACACCGAGACCCTCAAGTTTTGACTTTGATACAGAAACCTCAAGGAGTTCTTCTGGCACTCCATCAACAGAAATTTCCAGAACACCCGGAACTTTTTCTAATCGCTCTTCAATATTCTTCGCAACTTGATAGCCAGCCCTTAAATTTGAAAAGCCACTAATACTATAGACAAGTATTGGTTGATCATTATCAGCATATTCAACAACTCTCGGATCTTCTGCTTCAGGAGGTAGTTGGTTTCTTACCTCTCCAACAGCTCTTTCAACATCTAATATTGCTTGATCAATATCATAATCAATATCGTATTTAACTCTAACATAGGTATAGCTTTGTCCACTTACTGAAAAGACTTCTTCTTGTCCCTCTAGTCTTAAGAATCTATTTTCGATAGGTTTTGCAACAAGTCTTGCCATGTCTTCCGGAGAAGCTCCTGCAAGAGTAACAACAACATTAACCCATGGGAATGTAACGTTTGGATTTGATGCTATAGGCATACTTGCTCTACCTAATATCCCAGCAAGAACACAAAAAATCATTATCAAGATACTTGTTCTAAACTTAGTTACTGCTGTTGAAACAATTCCCATTATTTATCCTTAAAATTTACCTCTTCGCCCTGTGTAACGAATCCTTGACCCGCTACTACTATTCTTGATAAGTTTGGCAGCCCACTAACCCAAGCCCCTTCAATTGTGTCTCTAAGAATATTCACAACAACTATTTCTATCTTTCCATCAATAACTAAAGCTAGCGAAACATTTCCATTATCGGCTAGTAAAAAAGCTGATGTTGGAATGAAGTGTGCTTTTTCTGGGTCAGTAAAGATTGTCATTGTGCCGGTCAAACCGTCTTTGATAAGGTTCGAAACATTTTCAATTTCAGTTTCGACTTGAAATGTTTTAGTTTGTTTATCAGCTGAAGAGCTTATGAAGGTCAAATTTGATTTGTACTCCTCCCCCGAAAGGAATGTCACAGTAACATCCTGTCCAATTTTTACTTTATTAACTAAAAGTTCAGAAACATTTCCAACAATCTTTAATGGAGATAAAGAAATCAAAGAAGCACATAGCTGTCCATTCTGAAGGAGCTGCCCTTCTTTTGCTAGGTTTTCTACAAAACCATTAAAAGAGGCTTTGATTTTTGTTCTTTCATAATCAACTTTAGATGCTTCATATGTAGCTTCAGAAGTTACTAACCCCGATTCAGAAATAAGTCCTTTATCATAAAGATTTTTTGATGACTCATATTGTATTTCAGATTTTTTAAAGTTTGCATATTTCTGTCCTGGTTCTAATTCACAAATAACTTGATCTTTTTCCACAAACTCACCATCAAGAAAATGAATTTTTTTTACCTTCTCTGATGTTTGTGATCGTAAATCAACTTTTGAAAATGCCTCTGAAATTGACTGTATGCTTATTGGCAGACTATAGTCTTGAGCTTCTGAATTTACAGTTAGAACCGTTTGTTTTTCAACATCTCTAATCTCAGGCTTCCTCTCACTTGGAGCAAAGAGTCCTAAAAGCATCCAGACGAAAACACCACCAAGTATAATCGCTGCCATTCTTATATTTTTCTTATTCATGTTCTTAATACCAATAAAAACTATTTTTAGTTGCTAGATATTGTATTTTTTTCTGTATTTTTTCAGATTTAAGTTTGACTTCTTTGATTTTGGTTTTTCTTCAGCTTCATAAAAATCGATATTAATTTTGGGCTCTTTTTTAATTTTTTCAACTTCTTTATTCCAACAAGTTTTTACATGATTTAAGAATTTTACATCCCATGTATTGAAAGCTCTGCCGTCTTGTTTCCAATATAAAATAAAATCAAGAATTTTTTCATTAGCAAAATCCTCTGATATTCCAGATAATGACAATACTTCTCTACACTCATCTGATGGTTGCCAGCTATCATCAATCGCAAAGGGTTTCGTTCTAGTATCTACCTCTGCAGTGTATTGAGCCCACTTGAACCTAGCATATTCAATGAACTTTGAATTATATGACACATGAATTCCAGGTTTCTCCATCCAATAAACTCTAAATTCAGGAATTAAGTTGTGAATAAAGTCTTCACTAATTTCTGCTTTAAGCAAAATCTCAACAACATCATCTGATGGCTGCCAATTTATCCCCATTTCTGATTTATCAAATGATTTTGGAGTTTGGAGTTTAGTTTTACTAATTTTGTTTTTTATGCTTAATCTTCCCCTTTTTAAGTCAAAACTTATTAAACCCTTTTGATCTAACTCGGCGACGTATTCAATTATTTTTTGATTAGGCCAAAAATTTAGCTCGTCGTTTAATTCACTTATTGAAATGTAATCAGTTTTTTTATTTTTTAAGAACTCGTAGATTACCGCGCACTCTAAACCTATTGTTGTAGCGATATCCTTCGAAAATGAAAATTTTTTATCCAATATTTCTTCTCTTTTTTACTGAAGAGGACAGATCATTTAATAAAATTTCAGTATCTTCCCATCCAAGACAAGCATCAGTAATGCTTTTTCCATACTCCATATTATCAGATATTTTTTGATTACCTTCTTCAATATTACTTTCAATCATTACACCTACAATATTTTTATTACCAGTCTCAATTTGTTTGCAAACTGACTGGCTTACCTTTTTTTGATTGCTAGGAATTTTTTGGCTGTTACCATGACTAAAATCAACCATAATGCATTGATTTACTTCTGATTTTTTAAGTTCTTCTAAGCATTTTTGGATATCTTCAGCCTCGTAATTTGGCTGCTTGCCACCTCTTAAAATTATATGTGTGTCATCATTTCCTGAGGTTTTGAATATAGCGACCTTTCCTTGCTTAGTAGTTCCTAAAAAAACATGTTGATATTGTGCAGATTTCATTCCATCAATAGCTGCTTTAAACTCACCATTTGTTGAGTTTTTTATTCCAACAGGACATGAAAGACCTGATGTAAGCTCTCTATGAACTTGACTCTCAGAGGTTCTTGCACCAATTGCTCCCCAACTAACAAGGTCTGAAATATATTGTGGAGATATTAGATCTAAAAATTCAGTTCCTGCAGGAAGACCTACATTCGCTATATCTCTCAAGACCTTCCTTGCAACTCTTAGCCCTTCATTTATTTTAAAAGAATTATCTATTCTTGGATCATTAATCAAACCTTTCCACCCTACAGTCGTACGAGGTTTTTCAAAATATACTCGCATGATAATAACTACTTCATCTTCAATTTTTTCAGCAAGTGGCTTCAATCTTTTTGCATAATCAATTGCTGCCTTTGGATCGTGGATAGAGCATGGACCTACAACAGCAATAATTCTGTCATCTAGACCATGGAGAATTTTGCTTATATTGCTTCTTGCTCCGAATATTAATTTTGAGGACTCTTTATCAAGAGGTATCTCATTTGTAATCTCTTCAGGAGTCGAAAGCTCTTCTCTTGATAAAATTCTGCTATTGTCAGTTATATACATCATGTTTAAGAAGGTAAATTTTACCCTACTAATTAAGATTATGTTTACTTATGGTGTTATTTTTAAAAAAAAGTCCAAAAAAAAATTAAAACACAATATTTAGTATTTAAATTGATTTTTATATACAATATGTAGTGTATGGATATAGCTCAGGAAATAGCTTTACCAAAAGTTAAAGGGAGTACCGTAGACTCTCTTCCAGAAAATTTATATATACCTCCAAAAGCTCTGCTACTTCTCCTTGATGTTTTTTCGGGCCCAATGGATTTTCTTTTGTATCTTGTACAAAGAAAAAACCTTGATATTTTAGAGGTAAATCTGGTTGAAATCACAGATCAATATATAGCATACATAGATATGATGGAAGACTTTGAATATGAACTTGCTGGAGATTATTTGGCAATGGCTGCATATCTAGCTGAAGTAAAATCAAGAATTCTTTTACCACGTGAAGAAATAAATGAAGAGGAAGGAGATGATCCGAAAGCAGAATTAATTCGAAGACTTCAAGAGTATAAAAGGTTTAAGGATATATCTTTGGAAATTGACTCAATGCCTAGAATTGATAGAGATATTTTTCCTGCGTCCGCTAAAATACCAGAATTTAATGGATATTAAATCAAGAATTGAAGCACTACTTTTAGCTGCAAATAGACCTCTATCAATAATTGATTTCAAAGAAATGTTAGAAATTTCTTCGGAAGAGGAGGAGTCGGAGATTTTGAATGCAATTTTTAATCTTCAAAAAGAATATGAAAATAGACCTAGTAATTTAGTAGAAGTTTCTAATGGTTACAGATTGCAAATTAAACAAGAATTTTCAGAGGATATTGCCAAATTATGGGAAATTAAACCATTAAGACTCTCTAAAGCAACTCTTGAAACACTTTCTATAATTGCCTATATGCAGCCTGTCACTAGAGGAGATATCGAGGATATTAGAGGTGTTAATGTTGCTACAAATGTTGTCAAACTTCTAATTGATCAAGGTTGGATTAAAATTAAAGGATATAGAGATGTTCCTGGAAGACCTGCTCTTTTTATAACTACTAACAAATTTTTAGATGATTTCTCAATGAAAGATTTAGAAGATTTACCAAAACTACCCGAATTGCCAGATCCAATCGATATTAGTCCTGAGCTAGCATTAGAGGTGAAGACAGATCAGGTTGATGAGAAAGAAGTCTAAAGAAAAAATTGGCAAATACCTTTCTAATTTAGGTTTTACAAATAGAAGAGATACAGATGATTTCTTCAAAAGTTCAAAAATTCTTTTAAATAAAAAAAATGCAAGATTTACAGATTTTGTTTCTGACGGTGACGTACTTAATGTAAATGGCGAAGAAATTATTGTTGACTTAAATCCAAAGACAGAAATCTTAATTTATCATAAGCCTGTAGGACAAATTTGTTCAAATTCCAATAAGGAATCTCATGACAACGTATTTAATCATTTGCCTGAAAGAAAAAATGGCAAGTGGATTATGGTTGGGCGTCTTGATGTAAATACTTCAGGATTAATTTTATTCTCAAACAATGGCGACTTAGTAAATATATTGATGCATCCAAGCTCAGGTATTGATAGAGAGTACTTATGTAGAGTTTATGGGGAAACCACAGATAAAAAATTATCAAATTTAGTTGAAGGTATAAAAATTGGGGGAGAGCTTTGCAGTTTTTCTGATATAGCGCCAGTAAAAAAATCTGGATCATCAAAAAATAATTGGTTCTATGTATGTATTTTTTCAGGAAAAAATAGAGAAGTTCGAAAACTCTGGGAAACACAAAAGTTGACGGTTAATAGACTTATAAGAGTAAGATTTGGCTCAATTTTTTTACCAGACACACTGAAAAAAGGACAATGGAAAAATATTGCAAAAAAAGATATTGAAAGTTTTTTAAAAAAATACTCTATACAGCTTCCCAAGAGCTTATAGTATCAACTCTTATATCTCTCCACGCATTTTTATCAAGCGACCATACCATTATGGTGTCACTGTTAGATGAAATGCTTTGAATTTTTGTACCGTCTGGTATTAGGTCTTGTTTAAGAGTTGAGGGCATTTTTCTTATCTCGCCGGAGTCAATTTTTTTAAACGTTATATTCACTACACCTTTTTTGAGGGAGTCAATCATATCTTCAATAGTCATAACTTTTTCCTGTTTCTTTACATTCTTTTGACAGTAACCATAAATAACATTCCGCAACATCTTGGGGGCTCTTTAATGTAAGAGGATCCTCTGCAGGAAAGGCCTGTGCTCTCATTTTAGTTCTTGTTGGACCTGGGTTAAAGGTATTAAATTTAACTCGACCTTCATATTCATCTGCGAGTACCTGCATTAATCCCTCTACAGCAAATTTTGAGATTGAATAGGATGTCCAAAACGCTCTCCCTTTTCTTCCTACTCCCGAAGATGTAAATATTACTGATGGACACTCTGATTTTTCTAATAATGGCATCAAAGCTTTTGTTAGCAAGAAATTACTTTCAAAATTAATTTTCATGACAGTTTCAAGCTGTGAAGGTGATGTGCTTGTAAATGGAGATAAATAACCAAGGATTCCAGCCACATGAACTAACCCATCAATTTTTGTGTAATTATCTATAAGATTTTCAATGAGAAAGTTATAGTCCTTTTCTTTTGCTTTAAAGAAGTCAAATTCAACTGTAAGAGGTTCAATTCCAAATTTCTCTTTAATTTCATCCTGTAAAGAATCCAATTTTATCTGATCTCTTGATAATAAAATTAAATCTGCATTATTTTTAGCGAGCTCAAAAGAAAGAGCCCTTCCAATTCCTGAACCTGCACCTGTCACCACTATTGCCCTTTCTTTGAGAGAATTTTTACTAAGTTTAGATTTTGGTATTTTCATTTTAAAAACTCTTGCAGTTCGATTGGCTCATTAACAAAAAAGTCAGCTTGCCAAGTTAATGGATCGGATTCAAAGTAACCATAAGTACATGCAATTGTTCGTAGTCCAGCATTTTTACCCGTAATTATATCCCTCTCATGATCGCCAATATAAAATGATCTTTTAGCATCTGCATTTAGTATCTGTAAACATTTTAAAACTCCCTCCGGACTTGGTTTTGCCTCTGATACATCTTCAGGACAAACGATGGCAGATGTAAGTTTATCCCATCCTAATTTTTGCATTATAGGCGTAGTATATGTATTTGATTTATTAGTCATTATTCCCCAGGGTATTTTTTCTTCAGTCATTTTCTTAACTAAATCATCTACATCAGGGTATAAGTTAATTTCCTCAACCATTGAAGAATGATAGCGTTTTAAAAACTCTCTTTTTAGATGATTTATTTCTTCTTCACTTTCATTTTTAAAACAGTTTCTTAAAACAAGATATGCTCCTCGTGAAGAAAATTTTCTAACATCATCAAATGCAGATTCTTTCTGCCCTTTCTCTGACTTTAGTTCATTAACAATTTTATGGAAATTGATTGCAGAATTGAGAAGTGTTCCATCAAGATCGAAAATTAGCGCTTTATTTTTTTCGGGCATGAATTATGTAGTTAACGGATGGATCATTCGATAATTTTACAATATCGAAAAAGGGAATATATGTCATACCTTTAATTTCTGAGAAATCTAAACCACCCTTATCTATGTAAGTTAAGAGCTCTGAGGGTTTGATGAGCTTTTCATAGTCATGTGTACCCTTTGGCAGTATATTTAATATATATTCAGCTCCAAGAATTGCTAAAGTAAATGCTTTTAGATTTCTGTTAATTGTTGAAAAGAAAATATCGCCATTATTATTCAATAATTCTGAACATTCTTTAACGGTCTTTTCTGGATCGGGGACATGCTCTAGCATTTCTAAACAGGTGATCACATCAAATTTTTCTTTTTTCTTTATTAATTTGGAGGTTTCGATCTTCTCGTAAGTTATTCCAAGATTTCTTTTTTGCTCCCGTATCTTTGCGACTTCTAAAGGGCCATCAGCTAAATCAATTCCCTTCACATTCCCTCCTTTTAACGCCAAAGACTCTGCTAAAATACCTCCACCACAACCTACATCTAGAATTTTTTTGTTCTTTAAATTAACTTTACTTGAAATGTAATCAGCTCTTAGAGGGTTAATTAGGTGAAGAGGCTTGAACTTACCAGATGGATCCCACCACTGATCAGCTAAAGAACTAAACTTTTCTATTTCTGATTTATCAAAATTTTCCATTGGTTAAAGTATAATTAATGTCAAAATATAAATCTTTTAAACTTTTATGATCCTTGGAGCAATTTCATCAACCGATAAAAAAGACTTAAGATCAGCTATTCATCCTGACACTATTAAATATCTTCTTGATATGGGTATAGAAGTCATTTTTGAAAGTGGAGCTGGCGATGGGATTAGCGCGACTGACAGTAAATTCGAGAAAATTGGTGCTAAAAGCAAATCACGACATGACTGTATTAGTTCATCTGATATTTTGCTTTCTCCTGGAAAATTGAATGACGATGAAATCATGGATATGAAAAGTAATTCAATTTTTATGGGTCTTCTTAATCCTTTCACTAATAGGGAGCAGTTTCAACAATTTAAAAAGAGAGGGAATACTGCCATTAGTATGGAATTTATACCAAGAATAACTAGGGCTCAAAAAATGGATGTTTTATCAAGTCAATCTAACTTGGCCGGATATGTAGCAGTAATTGAATCAGCAAAATTGCTGAATGCAGCTTTACCAATGATGATGACAGCAGCCGGAACATTAAAGCCTGCAAATGTTTTTGTAATAGGTGTAGGTGTAGCTGGTTTGCAAGCTATTGCAACTGCAAAAAGGTTAGGAGCTAAAGTTGAAGCTTTTGATACAAGACCTATTGTTGAGGAGCAAGTAAAATCTTTGGGGGCAAAGTTTGTGAAGATAGATCTTGGCAACACTGGTGAAACTTCGCAAGGTTATGCTCAAGAATTAACAAAAGAACAACTTAAATTGCAAAAAAATCTACAAGCAGATGTTTGTAAGAAATCTGATATCGTAATTACAACGGCACAAATCTTTGGAAAGCCTGCTCCAAAATTAATTGATCTAAACACAATAACAGCAATGAAGGAAGGTAGTGTTGTTTTTGATATGGCAATTGAATCTGGTGGAAACGTGGAGGGCTCAAAGGTTGACTCAATAGAAAATATTAATGGTGTAAATATTGTTGGATTTAGTAACTTACCATCGTATGTTTCGAGTCATGCATCCTTTGCTTTGAGCAATAACTTTATCAATCTCATTTCAGATTTTTATGATAATGAAAAAAAATCTTTTAATTTAAATCTAGAGGACGAAATTTTACAAAGTGCTACTGTTGTAAGTGCCGGAAAAATTCTTAAAAAGGAGTTTGATTAATGGAAATAATGTTATTGCTACTATTTATATTAGTCTTGGCAGTTTTTTTAGGTTTAGAGTTAATTTCAAAAATACCAAGCACCCTCCATACACCTCTTATGTCTGGTGCAAACGCGATAAGTGGAATTACACTTGTAGGTGCTCTTACACTTGAAACTGGCAACACACTTCAAATAGTTTTAGCATTTTGCTCTATTACATTTGCATCAATAAATGTAGTTGGAGGTTATCTGGTCACAAATAGAATGTTGAGGATGTTTAAGAAAAAATGATGGATTTTAATTATATTTTCTTACAGGAATTTGGATACATTTTAGCAGCTATTTTATTTATTTTTGGACTAAAAATGTTGGGTCAGGAAAGCTCTGCAGCCAGAGGTAATCTTGTATCTTCCATAGGTATGTTTTTGGCTATTTTAGTTACTGTCACTAACATTATTAATCCAATACTAGTTTTAGTTGCAATCTTACTTGGTGGAAGTATTGGTGCCCTGTTTGCATTAAGAGTAAAAATGACCTCAATCCCCGAAATGGTTGCATTATTTAATGGTTTTGGAGGTTTATCCTCTTTCTTTTTGGCATGGTCTGAATTTACATCAACATCTGAAATAAATATTTTAATATTAATCACCTCTTTAACCGTATTTATTGGTGGTGTGACTTTCTCTGGAAGTGTGATTGCTTTTTTAAAGTTATCTGAGAGCTTAAAATCATCCCCTGTATTTTTAGATAAATTTTCCAGAGTATTTCTTATTACATCATTTATTTATCTCGGATTTTTTACTGTAACTGTTTTACTGGATTTATTTAATTTTGGACCAAATCTTTTAGCTGTAAGTGATGGATTTATAGTCTTACTTATTGTCTCAATTCTTGCTGGAATATTTTTTGTTTTACCAATAGGCGGTGGAGATATGCCTGTAGTAATTTCATTATTAAATTCATTATCTGGAGTCGCAGCTGCTTTTGCAGGAATTGTTATTTCGAATACTGCATTAATTGTTGCTGGATGTTTAGTTGGAGCTTCTGGACTTGTCCTAACCTTAATCATGGCAAAATCTATGAATAGATCTTTATACAATATTTTCTTTGTTGGATATGCAGCTTCTAAAGGCGATGCTCAAGAAGTTTCGGGAGAAGTTAAGCCCATTAGTGCTGAGGATAGTTTTTTAATTTTAGAATCCGCAAGTTCAGTATTAGTTGTACCAGGGTATGGAATGGCTGTTGCTCAAGCACAACATGTTGTAAAAGAACTTGGGGATCTTCTCGAAGAGAATGGATGCGAGATAAATTTTGGCATACATCCTGTAGCTGGCAGAATGCCCGGACACATGAATGTACTTTTGGCTGAGGCAAATGTTCCCTACGATAACTTACTTGAACCAAAAGATATAAATCCAAAAATGAGCACTGTTGATGTAGTCTTAGTTATTGGTGCTAATGATGTTGTAAATCCCTCTGCAACCGAGCAGCCTGGTAGTCCTATTTATGGAATGCCAATAATAGAAGTTCATAAAGCAAAGACTGTTATTATTTTAAAAAGATCAATGTCATCTGGTTTCGCAGGGGTCCAAAACCCTTTATTTTTTAAGGAAAATAGCAGAATGCTTTTCGGTGATGCTAAGGAAAGTATCTCCAAATTAGTAGCTGAATTTAAAGATTAGTACTAGCTATTATGATAAAATTAATTCGTGCAAGATTTTGCTAAAGAAGTCCTTTCTGTAGACGTTAAAGACGAGTTAAAAAAGTCATATCTAGACTACGCCATGAGCGTCATTATTGGTCGCGCATTACCTGATGCTAGAGATGGAATGAAACCTGTCCACAGGAGAATTTTGTACGCCATGCATAAGCTCTCAAATACATATAACAAACCCTATAAAAAGTCTGCAAGAGTGGTTGGAGAGGTAATAGGGAAATATCATCCACACGGCGATACTGCTGTTTACGATGCAATTGTTAGGATGGCTCAAAATTTTTCACTTCGTTATCCACTAGTGGAGGGTCAAGGGAACTTTGGAAGTATTGATGGCGATTCAGCTGCGGCAATGAGATATACAGAAATTAGAATGCAGAAAATTACTGATCAAATTCTTGCAGATATTGAAAAGGAGACAGTTAGCTACTCTCCAAATTATGACGGGACTGAAGATATACCCGATGTTCTACCTACAAGAGTCCCAAATCTTTTGATTAATGGTTCTTCTGGAATTGCAGTTGGTATGGCAACAAATATTCCACCACATAATGCTACGGAAATCTTAGATGCTTGTATTCATATCCTTGATAACCCTAGTTGCACTATTGAAGATCTGCTTAAAATCGTAAAAGGTCCTGATTTCCCTTTAGGTGGAATTATTACTGGTATAGATGGAATTGAACAAGCATATAGAACAGGCCAAGGAAAGGTTTATACAAGAGCAAAAACATCATTTGAACAAATAAAAGGCGGTAAAGAAGCAATTGTAATTACTGAAATACCATTCATGGTGAATAAGGCGCGTATGCTCGAAAGAATAGCTGAACTAGTGAAAGAGAAAAAGCTAGAGGGTATAGGTGAAATTAGAGATGAATCTGATAAAGATGGAATTAGAGCTGTAATTGAATTAAAAAAAGGTGAGGTCCCAGAGGTTGTTCTTAACAACTTATTTAAAAATTCACAATTAGAACAAGTTTTTGGAATTAATAATGTTGTTCTAGTAGATGGTAGGCCGAAATTATGTAACTTAGAAGAACTTCTAAATATTTTTCTTGAACATAGAAAAACAGTAGTAACAAACAGATCATTATTTGAATTAAGACAAGCAAAAGAGAGAGGGCATGTTGTTGAGGGCTTAATTGTTGCAATTGCAAATATAGATGAAGTTATTGATATCATAAAAAAATCTGAAAATGTTAAGGTTGCCTCTGAGAAGCTTTGCGAAAGAGATTGGTCAGCTGATACAATCAAGCCTTTATTAGATAAGGTAGCTGATCCAGATATATGTAAACCTGAGGGACTTGAAAAAGGTTTTGGCCTCAACGGAAAAAAATATAAATTGTCTGTTGTTCAAGCTAAAGCAATTCTTGAGTTAAGATTAAGTCGATTAACTGCTCTTGAAACTGATAAGTTGAAAGAGGAATACGAAGAACTAATTAAAGAAATCAAAAGACTTCAAGAGATACTCTCAACAGAGTCGGTTCTTATAAAAGTTGTAAAAAAAGAACTAGAAGAAATTAAATCAGATTTTGGCGATGAAAGAAGAACTGAAATAATCGAAAAACGACTAACAATTGATGACGCTGATTTAATACCAGAGGAAGAGAGAGTATTCACTATATCAAATAATGGGTTTGTAAAAACTCAACAACTTGCAGAATACAGATCTCAACGAAGAGGTGGAGTTGGAAAAACAGCTTCAGCTTTAAGAGACGAAGATTTTATTAAACAAGTTTTAGTTCTGAACACTCATGTTCAAGTTCTTTGTTTTACAACTAAAGGTAAAGTACATTGGCTTGAAATCTATAAATTACCCGTAATGTCTCGGACTGCAAAAGGTAGACCTATTTCAAATGTACTTCCTTTAGAAGATGATGAAAGAGTAACCTCTTTTTTACCTGTAGATGAGTATAAAGATGGACATTACATTTTAATGGCTACAAGAAACGGAGTAGTAAAGAAAACAGTTTTAAAAGCTTTTGAAAAAAAATACGCTCCAGGACTCAGAGCAATAAATTTAGATGACGGCGATAAACTTATCGGTACAGTAATTACAAATGGTTCGGATGAAATATGTTTAGCATCTGAATCTGGGAAAGCAATAAGATTTAATGAGACTGATGTAAGACCAATGGGAAGATCTACGAGAGGTGTAAAGGGAATGAATATCCACAAAGAGGATAAAGTGATTTCTATTATGAAAGTAATTCCTGAGGCTAAACTTTTAACCATTAGTCAGAATGGTTATGGAAAACGAACAAATATTTCAGAATTTAGTGGGCAAAAAAGAGGTGGAAAAGGTGTTATAGCACTAAATACGTCACAAAGAAATGGAAAAATGATTGCAGCAGTTCAAGTAGTTGATGGAGATGAGGTTATGTTAATTGGAAACCGCGGAACATTGATAAGAACACAGGTTGACCAAATAAGTGTTATTGGAAGGAATACCCAAGGAGTAAAAGTAGTATCAACTAGAGATGAAGAAAGTCTTGTTGATGCAGTAGGGTTTAAAGAAACTCTTGATGAAGAGTAAGATTGCAAATTTCAGTGCTGGTCCAGCAGCAATTCCACAAGAAGTTTTACAAGAAGTTAAAGATGAATTGCTAAACTATAAAAATATTGGTTCATCAATTATTGAAATCAGTCACAGAGATAAAACTTTCGTTGATATCGCAAACCAAGCAAAAATTGATGTTATAGATTTGCTCAATGTACCGAATGATTATGAGGTGATTTTTCTTCAAGGTGGAGCCACTTTGCAGTTCTCAATGATTCCTTTAAATTTTTCATATCTTGGTAAAGTGGCAAACTTCGCAGAAATTGGATCATGGTCATCAAAAGCTATTAAGGAAGCAAGTAATATTTGTAAGGTGAATGTATGCACCTCATCAAAAGATAATAATTTTACAAAGATAGAAAATTTCGATGAATGGAATATAGTTCAAGATACTTCAATTGTTCATTATTGTAAAAATGAGACCATACAAGGAGTAAGGGTAAATCATGACATAGAGACTAATTATCCACTCTTTGTTGATATGTCATCATGCCTTTTTTCAGAAACTATAGATATTAAAAAATACGATTTTATATATGCATGTGCACAAAAAAACTTTGGGCCATCTGG
This sequence comes from SAR86 cluster bacterium, assembly GCA_023703535.1. Lineage (NCBI taxonomy): Bacteria > Pseudomonadati > Pseudomonadota > Gammaproteobacteria > SAR86 cluster bacterium. Next base: position 885,628 of record CP097967.1, on the reverse strand, counting down.
AATCACATTAATTATCTTAAAGAGAGAATTGCTAGAAAAATCAAATAAAGACCTTCCAAATATTCTTAAATATGATGCTCATGCAAAAGAAAATTCAATGTTAAATACCCCAAATACTTTTGGTTGGTACGTGGCTGGTAAAATATTTAACTGGTACAAGAAAAATGGAGGTGTAAAAGAAATGGAAAAAAATAGTATTAAAAAAACAAATCATCTATACCAAATAATCGATAATTCTGATTTTTACATAAATCCTGTATTCCAAGAGCAGAGGTCAATTTGTAATGTTGTTTTCACACTTCAAACTGATGAACTGGAGAGCAAATTTTTATCAGGTGCTGAAGAAAATGGTTTGTTTTATCTCAAAGGTCACAGAAGTGTTGGTGGAATGAGAGCAAGTATATATAATCCTCTTGAGTTTGAGCATGTTGAGCGCTTAGGACAGTATATGATTGATTTTGAAAAAAAATATGGATGAAACTGATTTGGCATTACTGAGAGAGGAAATAGATTCTATTGATATGGAAATTGTGAGCTTATTGGAATCCAGGTTGTTAATTTCGGCTGAGATAGGAAAATTCAAAAAAAATAATAGTAGAGATTTTTTTGATCAGGAAAGACATGATCAAATAATGGAAAAATTAGCATTACTTAAAACTAATTATCCTATTGAAGATTTAAAAGCTGTCTTTAGTATTATTTTAAAAACCTCCTTAAAACACCAAGAGAAATGAAAAATATCTTAATAATTGGCTCAGGGTTTATGGGCACTTCGATTGCTTTAGCTGTAGGGAATAGAAACACCTTTTGTGTTGAAGAACACTCGCCATTTAAAGATTTCTTAATAGAACGAGATATTTATAAGAATATATATAGTTCTCTTGATGAAGTAGGAGATAGAGAGTTTGATTTGATAATTATTTGTTCACGACAAAAATCAGTGCCTGATAAGATTAATGAGGTTTCAAAAAAATACCCAAGTTCAATAATTACAGAAATTTCAAGCTCAAAGAACTTTTTAAAAAAATATAATATGCCAGAAAATTTTATTTCTTCTCACCCAATTTGTGGAAGTCATAATACAGGTCCTCAATACTCCGATGGTGAGCTTTTTAAAAATAAAGAAGTAATAGTCATATCAAATCCTAATAAATTTTTATCAGAAAAAATCGAATTATTTTGGAATTCAATTGGAGCAAAAGTCACATACATGGATATAGACGAACATAATAAAATATACGCATTTTTAAGCCATTTCCCTCATTATTTCAGCTTTATCTATAAAAAAATTCTTGAGGAAGAAAAAATTGATTACAAACGTTTATCTGGCGACAGTTTAAAAGAAATATTACGCTTATCAGAATCAGATAAAGATTTGTGGGATGAAATCTTTTCAGATAATAAAGAAAATCTGGATTTCTTGGTAGAAAAAGTAAATAAATATTTGAAGTGATTGAATTACCTGTAGATAAATCAATAGCACAGAGATGCGCAATCCTAGGTCTAGATTTTAATAAAGATACAATTGGCGAGGACATAAAGAGCACTTTGAAAGCTGCAAAGGAATTTTCGGAGAGTGACAAAAAAATAGTCTTAGATCTTGGAAATTCTGGTACGGGAATGAGATTGTTAACTGGATACATCGCAGGAACAGGCAAGGAATGTATTTTAAAGGGCGATGCCTCACTTTCATCAAGACCTATGGACAGAATAGCAGATCCACTAAATAGTATGGGAGCAAATATTAGATTGCGTGCAGATAGGTATGCACCAATTGATATTTCTAAGTCTTCTTTAAAGGATAATTTTGAATTCACTTTAAATATTCCAAGCGCACAAATTAAATCATGTATGTTGCTGGCAGCTTTAACTTCTCAATCAAAAATTGAAATTACAGAGATAATTCCTTCAAGAGACCATACAGAAAGAATTCTCGAAGAATGCGGAGCTGATATTACGAGGAAAGAAAATAAAATAATTTTTGATGGTAGAAAAAAAATTCAAAAGAAATTCATTGATATCCCAACAGATTTTTCATCAGCAGCGTATCTACTGGCAGCTAATCTGCTTACAAAAAAATCAATAATCTTAGAAAATGTAGGCGTCAACCCTACCAGAATAGCTTTTTTGAGTACACTTGAAGAAATGGGAGCAATAGTCTCTTTAAAAAATAAATCATCAAAATCAAATGAACCTAGAGCTGATATTATGGTTAATTGTGAGCAAGAGCTTAAGGGTGTTGAAATTTATGGAGACAAAATACCAAATCTAATCGATGAGATTCCTCTTATTGGCACACTAGCTATGTTTGCAACTGGAAAAACAACGATAAGAGATGCTAAAGAACTAAGGCACAAGGAATCGGATAGAATAAGTCTATTGTTATCAAACATTAAAAAATTCAATCCAAACACAACCATCAATGAGTATGATGACGGATTTGATATAATTCCTGAGTTGAATGAAAGTAATAGTCCTGTTGAAATCGAAACTCAAGGAGATCACAGAATTGCAATGAGCTTTATGATAGCCTCACTTAAAGATAAGAAAAAAATATACATTGATGATAAAAGATGTGTAGAAACTTCTTTTCCAAATTTTTTTGAATTATTAAAAAAATGGTACCAATAGTAACAATAGATGGTCCATCAGGTTCTGGTAAAGGAGCACTTTCAAAAGCTTTAGCTATAAAAAAGAAATGGAATTATCTTGATAGTGGTCTCATATACAGATGTTTTGCTTACTTATTTTCTGAAGGTTTTAAGAATGTAGAAGAGGAAATTATTAATATCGAACATTCCTATGATGAAGATTCAGAGGAAATTTCTTTCAATGGAAATAAAATTACAAATATTATAAGAGGTCCTGATATAACTACTCTTTCATCTGAATTATCTCAAAAAAGTGATGTCAGGGAGCGTTTGTTACAAATACAAAAATCCTATCTAAAGGAACCAGGTCTTGTTGCTGAGGGTAGAGATATGTCTACTAGAGTTTTTCCAGACTCAAAAGTAAAAATTTTCCTCACTGCAGGTATTAATGAAAGAGTTAATAGAAGGGCAAACCAGTTGAGAAATGCAGGACAAAAGGTTAATATCTCAAAACTTAAAAGTGAGATTGAGGCAAGAGACTTTAAAGATAGCAACCGAGAAGTTTCACCTTTGAGAGAATCAAATGATTCCATTCTCATTGATAATACTTCCAAAAGCGTTGAGGAAACCTTAGAAGTTATAGAAGAATTAATAAATGAAAGATACTGAAAAAGTTTTAAAAGATTTAATTGATAAGAGTTTTAGCGAGTTCAATTTAGTTCAGGGTTCACTTGTGAAAGCAAGCGTTTTAGAAATTGGCAAAAAATGGGTAACACTTGATGTAGGTTTTAAATCTGATGGGCTTGTTCCACTGGAAGAATTTCAAGATCACAAAAATGGTATAGAAATAGAAGTAGGAGATGAAACAGAAGTTATTCTTGATGCACTTGATGATGGATTTGGAGAAATTAGGCTTTCACGCGAAAAGGCAAGAAAACAGGAAACCTGGGACAAGCTTGAGAAAGCTCATAGCGATGGTGAATATGTAGAGGCAAAGGTCACCAATAAAGTAAAAGGTGGCTTTACAGTCTTTGTTGATTTGGTAAAAGCCTTTTTACCAGGATCTCTTATAGATCCAAAAGGTGGTAAGGACTATCCAGATTTAACCGGACAAACCCTTGAATTTAAAGTAATGAAGTTTGATAAGAAAAGAACAAATATTGTCCTTTCAAGAAAAGCAGTTCTACAAGAGCAAAATTCTGAAGAAAGAGAAAGGCTTCTTAAAGTTATAAAAGAGGGAGAAAAAATTGAAGGAACAGTAAAGAATCTTACCGACTATGGAGCATTCATAGATTTGGGTGGCATGGACGGTCTTTTACATGTTACTGATTTGTCGTGGAAGCGTGTCGCTCAACCAAAAGACATTTTGAAAGTAGGTGAGAAAATGGAATTTCTGGTTTTATCATTCGATAAAGAAAAAATGAGAGTTTCTCTTGGTTTAAAACAACTTACAGAAGACCCGTGGAAAGAACTTGAAACAAAATATCATGTAGGACAAGTCATCGAGGGAGAGGTAACACTGACCACTGATTATGGTTGTTTTGTAAAACTTGAAGAACACATTGAGGGGCTAGTGCATATCACAGACTTAGACTGGAAAAATAAGAATATTGATCCATCTTCTATATTAAATAAAGGCGATAAAATTGAAGTAAAAATTATGGAAATTGATATGGAAGAAAGGAAGATATCTTTGAGTAAAAAACATACTTCCGAAAATCCATGGAAAGCCTTTGAAGATAAGCATAATAATGGTGATGTTTTAGAAGGATTAAAAATTAAGTCGGTTACAGATTTTGGAATATTCGTCGATCTTGAGGGAGGAATAGATGGCCTTATTCACCACTCTGAAATCGATACAGGCACTCAATCAATAGAAGAAGTCTATAAAGAGGGACAAGCTATAAATGTCTCTATTAGTGGGATGGACTCAGAGAGGGAGAGAATTTCATTAACTCTTCTTTCCTAGATTTCAAAGACTCTTTAAAATACAATTTTTCTTATGATATCTAAAAGGCTAATAATTGCTCTAGATACAGATGACTTAAATCTTGTTAAAAAACTAAGTGCTTTTTTTGATCCAAAATTATGTTTAATGAAAGTAGGTCTTCAGTTATATATTGCACACGGAAAAGAAGTTCTAGACTTTTTGAGCGAGCAAGGTTTTGAAATTTTTTTGGATTTAAAGCTACATGATATTCCAAATACAGTCGCTAAAGCGATTAAAGAAATTCAGAAATTTAATATAAAAATGACCACAATTCATTCTCAAGGTGGAGTTGAAATGATAAATGCTGCTCTTGACCAGTCAAATGATATAAAGATCCTTGCTGTAAGCCTTTTAACAAGTTTAGATAAGCAAGATGTTTCAAGACTATATGACAATGATTTTGAAAAACAATTCGAAATGCTTCTCAAAGTTATAACAGATACAAAAACGCATGGAATAGTATGTAGCTCTCATGAGCTTGTTAAAATTAGTGATAATAACCTTATTAAAGTTGTTCCTGGAATAAGAAATGTTGATGTTTCAGACGATCAAAAAAGAATAATGTCTTCTAAAGCAGCATATGCGAACGGTGCAGATTTCATAGTAGTAGGAAGACCAATAATCAATTCTGAAAATCCATCAGAGGAATATAAAAAATATCTATGAGCATCTTAAAAAATTCAAATAAATTTAAAAAAGGTAAATTTGAAAATATTGAAATTGAATTTAATCTTGAGGAGAATTCAACTTCTGATGATAATTCATTAGTTAAAAAATTTAATGAAATATATGATGGCTCACTTTGTAATTTTACTGAAAATAAAGCCGCATCACATTTTAATTACAAGAAGCGAACCGAAGAGGAGTTTCTAAAACATCATGCAGAATTATTAAATTTTGCTGAGGATATTCGGAAATCTGAGGCAAATGTTTATTTTTTTGGAATTGGTGGATCAAATATAGCACCAAAAATTTTTTATGATCTTTATAAAGACAAAGGTAATAATAAATTTCATTTTATTACTGGCAGTGACCCTGAAGAATTTGAAAGTATTAAAGTTTCAGACAGTGATATAGCAGTAATTGCTTCAAAATCTTTTTCAACATTAGAAACTTTAGACGCATACGATAAGGTATGTGGAAAAAGAGTATTAAAAAATACGTTTGCAATTACATCTAATATTAGTGCAGCTACTAATTTCGGTATTCCTAAAAATAATATTTTGAAACTCAATAATGATACAGGTGGAAGATTTTCAGCATGGAGTCCAGTAAATATAGTATTACCAATTTTAATTGGGAAGGATGGTTTCAATTCATTTTTAGATGGCGGTTTAAAAATGGATAAAATTTGTCTAGATAACGAGAATAATCCTGCTTTATTGTTGAGTGTTAGTGATGTGCTCATTAGAAAATCTTCTAATTCCATTGTAGTTTTAAATTATGATTTCAAGTTAAGAAACTTTTTTGAATTTGCTCAGCAAATTGAGATGGAGTCTAATGGAAAATCTTTCAATATTAATAATGAGTTTGTAAAAAATAATACTTACTTATTATTTGGTGGATATGGACCAAAATGCCAGCATTCGTTTTTTCAAAGTCTTTTTCAAGGATCTGAATATATTAATACTTACTTCATAGCAGAAAAAACAGATAATCTAAACTATAAACAAATGAAAGCCCAAGTTCATTCACTAAGAAATCCAGAGATAGAAATTTCTAATAATGTAGAAAATCCACATTTATCGACAAGAAAACAGCCAGTAACAGTAGTTGAATTAGATGATTTAACACCTTACAGCATTGGACAACTGTTCGCTCTTTGGGAAAATAAATCGATTTTTAACAGTCTTCACTATAGTACAAATGCTTTTGATCAGTTTGGAGTTGAACTTGGGAAAAAAAATACTAAGAAGTTTTTATAGTGAATGGTTTAAATCAAAAAGCATCTGAATTCCCTGACTCCCCAGGTGTCTATAGATTTTTTAAAAATAAGAAGATTCTGTATATAGGTAAAGCAAAATCACTTAAAAAAAGGGTAAAAACTTACTTTGGAAAATCACTAAAAGAATTTAAAACACAAAAGCTTGTAAACCAGATAACTGGTATGGATTTTATTGAAACTAATAATGAGACAGAAGCATTATTGCTTGAACAAAATTTAATAAAAACTGAACAACCTCCTTTTAATATACTTTTGAGGGACGATAAAACATTTCCCTATATAGAACTCACTGAAAAACATGATTTTCCTGGAATTTTTTTTAAAAGAACAAGAAAATCTGAAAAAAATCTTTTTGGACCTTTTACTAGTGCTAGTGCTACAAGGCTTGCTATAAGCGAAATACAAAAAATATTTAATTTACGAACATGTAATGATGTATTTTTCTCCAATAGATCAAGGGCATGCCTTCAATATCAAATTGGAAAATGTTCAGGCCCTTGTGTTGGTTTGATAGAGAAACGAGATTATGAACAAGATGTTTTTGGTGCAAAAGAAGCACTTAAAGGAAATTTTTCAAAGATTATTTCAAAGTTAAGATCTGAAATGAACTTTAACTCACAAATAGAAAATTTCGAGAAAGCTGGAGAAATTAAAAGGAAAATTGAAGCGCTAAAAAGAGTTGAGGAAACCCAAATTATTTTTTCTGGCGGTGATCAAATAAAAGTGATAGGCATGGCCTGCGAAGGTGATGAGGTTTCGTTTGTTGTAATAGATGTGATAAAAAACTCCTTTTCAAATATTAAAAAATACTCATTTAAAAATAAACTCGAAAAAAATTCTAAAGAAATTACTGAGGAATTTATAAGTCGTTTAGTTCTTGCAAATCCACAAATAAAAGAGATTGTTTTTGCAGGAGAAGAAATTAATTCTCCATTTTTTCCACACATAACCTTTACTAAGCCTTCTGGTGGTAAAAAAATTAAGTGGGCTGAAATGGCAAATAGAAATGCCCGAAATCTGCTAAGTTTGAGGTTGCAGAGAGGTCTAAAATACGAATCTTCAATGGAGTTTATAAAAAATAACTTAAATTTAGATACAAATAATATTGGTATGGTAGGTTTTGACGTAAGTGGAGGAGCTGGAGACATACAAACTGTATCATGCGTATTTTTCAATTCTTCAGGTCCTGATAAGTCGAAATATAGATTTTTCAGAGTCCCAATAAAAAATTCTGAATCAGATCTCGAGGCATTGTTGTTCGGGATTAAGAGATACCTAAAAAATAATTTCGAAGTGAATTTAATTCTAATCGATGGTGGCAAAACACATTTAAATTACATCAAAAGAAATTTAAAGAATGTAAAAGCTAAATTTGTATCGGTCGGAAAAGGCGAGAAAAGAAAATATGGTATTGAGAATCTATTCTATGAGGATAAGAGAATTGAGTTTAGAACTAACAATTCAATTTCAAAGATTTTTCTTGATCTCAGAGATGAAGCTCATAGGTTTGCTCTCAAGAACTTTAGGTCAGTAAAAAGAAAAAATCTAACTAAACATTTTTTACAGGATATTGATGGAATAGGACCTAAAACAATCGATAAGATTTATAAAAATTATGTAACTCTTGAAAATTTAACAAAATATTCAGCTAAAGAGGTATCAGAAGAGTTAGGTCTCAACATAAAGATTGCAAAAAAAATACAAACTTCTTTAGAAGAAATCTATAATTAAGTATGAGTGCAAGATTTCATTTAGCGATAGCTGTAAGATCTATAGAAGAAGCAAGGTTATTTTACTGTGACTTTCTTGGATGTGAATCAGGAAATTTTGAAGATGGTAAATGGCTAGATATTAATTTTTGGGGAAATGAGCTAACTTTACATGAAGCTCAACATCAAGATGAAATAAAATCCACCCAGCGACATCATGTTGATATGGGAAAAGTATGTGTTCCTCATTTTGGAATTCATCTTTCTAGAGATGCTTTTGATGAAGTTAAAAAAAGAATTGATGCAAGCGATCAGCATAATTATCTTGATAAGCCTTATTTAAGATTTAAAGACGATGATAGAGAGCAAGAAACTTTTTTTATTAGAGACCCAAGTGGAAATGCACTAGAGATTAAAACGATGAAAGTTCCTGAGTCGCTTTGGGAAATCAACTCTTGATAAAATTATTTAATCAGTTAATATCACATTTCTATGAAATTTGAATTAAATTGTTCCAAATGCTAATCAGCATGCATTCGATCTTTTATAATCTAAAACAATTTTGAGACCACAAAGAAGAAGAAAGCCACCACCAGCGCCTGTAAACCAGTTTATTAGGGCTAATAAATTAACAGTCATTTCAAGTTCAGGTGAAAAGTTGGGTACCTATAGCAAAGATGAGGCAATTAATCTTGCCAAAAACGAGGGATTAGATCTTTTACAGATTACATTTGATAAAGAGCCATGTGTTGCAAAGATAATTGATTATGGGAAGTATAAATTTGATCAAAAGAAGAAACAGTCAGCGGCCAAAAAAAATCAAAAGAGAATTGAGCAGAAAGAGATAAAAATGCGTCCTAATATCGATAAAGGAGATATAGATGTGAAACTTAAAAAAATCTTTGGTTTTCTAGAAAAAAGAGCAAATGTAAAAATATCTGTAGTATTCAGAGGAAGAGAGCTTGGAAATACTTCTTTTGGTAAGAGTTTACTTGACAGTATCATTAAAGAAACCGAAGATATTGCAACTGTCTTAGTAGAGCCGAAGTTTGAGAATAGAACATATAGTGCTTTACTGACATCAAAGAAAATGAAATGACAAAATTAAAGAATCATTCTAGTGCAAAAAAAAGGTTTAAAGCGACCGGCTCAGGTCTCAAAATGCGCTCGTCTGGAAGGAATCATATTTTGTCAAAACACTCAACTAAGAAAAAAAGACATGCTAGAGGAACATCTAATTTAGAAGGTGCAAATCTTAAAGTCATCAATAAATTATTGGAGGCATAATGCCAAGAACAACGAAAGGAAACTTAGCATCAAAAAAACATAAAGCTGTTTTGGCAAAAACTAAAGGGCATTATGGCGCAAGATCTAGACTCTTTAAAACAGCAAAGCAATCGCTAATTAAATCAATGCAATATGCCTACAGAGACAGAAAAAATAGAAAAAGAGATTTTAGAAGGCTTTGGATTACTCGAATCAATGCAGAAGTGAGGAACTTAGGATATTCATATTCAAAATTCATAGATGGACTGAATAAAAAGGGCATAGAACTTGACAGGAAGATGCTCTCAGAGTTAGCTATACAGGATAAAGCAACTTTTGAAAAAGTTGTAAAAACTGCTATAGATTAATGTCAGAGCCAAAAGATATTTTCATACCAACTTTAGATAGAGAATTAGGCTCTATCCACCCCATAAATCAAGTAAAGTTCGAACTTATAAAATTACTTACCTCATTTGGCTTTGAAGTTGCTGAAGGACCTGAAATAGAGAGTGAAAAAAACAACTTTGATATGCTTAATATACCAGCTACACATCCTGCTAGAGAAATGCATGATACCTTTTATGTAGGTGGTAAGAAAAATGTTTTAAGAACTCATACTTCTCCTGTGCAAGTGAGGTGCATGTTAAGAAACAAACCTCCAATATCATTCATATCGCCTGGCAAAGTATATAGAAAAGATGATGACTCTACACATTTACCAATGTTTCATCAAATTGAAGGTATTTATATCGACCAAGGTGTGAGTTTTGCACATTTAAAAGACCTGATTTATAAAATTTGCTCATCCTTATTTGGAGAAAAAATAAAAATACGATTTAGGCCCTCTTACTTTCCATTTACAGAACCATCGGCTGAAGTGGATATACTTTTTGGAAAAAAATGGCTTGAGATTTTAGGTTGTGGGGTTGTAAATCCAAAAGTTCTTAGTAATTGTAAAATAGACCCAAAAAAATTCTCTGGTTTGGCATTTGGTTTGGGCATTGAAAGGATTGCTATGCTCAAATATGGTGTTAAAGATATCCGAGAATTTTATAAATCAAACTTAGATTTTTTAAGGCAATTTAAATGAAAATTATTGCTCAACAACTTTTGGAGTATTTTAAAAATAAACCGAAAGTATCAGAATTATCAGAAAGACTTTTCCAGCTTGGCCATGAACACGAACTCAATAAAGGTATTTTAGATTTTGAAATCACTCCAAATAGGGGAGATTGTCTCTCTTTGAAAGGTTTGGCGAGGGATTTAAACTATTTTTACAAGGCAGAAATTGAAAAGCCAATATTTACAAAAAAAATTCAGAAACTAAATTTGAATTTTAAAAATAAAACAAAAGATCTATGTCCAAATATCTCCTTTTTAGAAGTTGAAATTGTAGGCAAAACAAAGCCTTATAAAAACTACTTAGAAAAATACTTTAAAAGTTTGAAAATTAATAAAAATAATTTTTTTACAGATATTTCAAACTACCTTGCCTATGAAAGTGGACAGCCTACCCATTGTTTTGATGCAGAAAAAATGAATGGGATATTTGCTTTAGAAAAAAACAAAAAGAAATCTAAGTTTTTGACATTGCTGAATGAAGAAATTGAAATAGAAAAAAATGATTTAGTTTTTACTCTTGACGGCAAAGTCATAAGCCTTGCAGGAGTAATGGGAGGCGCAAGTACAGCTTGTGGCAAAAACACATATAAAGTTCTTATCGAATGCGCGTATTTTAAACCAGAAGAAATTTTAGGTCAGGCTAGAAAATATAACCTTAATTCTGAAGCAGCTTATAAATTTGAAAGAGGCGTTGATTTTCTTGGACAAGAAAATGTTTTGAGAAGGTTTATTAAAATTATTGATGATCATGCTGAAATTAAATCACTTAAATTTATTTCGGAAAATAAAAAAAATAACACAAAAAGTGTGCCTTATGATTCAAAGAAGCTTAATGAGATTATTGGTTGCGATATAAATGAAAAAGAACAAAAGGCCATTCTTAGTTCACTAGGATTTATTAATGGAAAAAAAGTTGCTGTTCCTGCTCATAGATCTGACATTGACCAAATTAATGATCTAGCTGAAGAAATCACTAGAGTAGTTGGGTACAACAATATACCTTCAAAAGCTTTAAAGCTTCCTGTGAAAGCAAAAAATTTAAATAGAAGTTTTGAATTAATTTGCAGGAATTATCTTGTAAATAATGGATTCTTTGAAGTAATAAATTTCCCTTTCAATGATAACAATGATGAATCAGCAATTGTTGTAGACAATCCATTAGATAAGCAAAGAGCAAAGATGCGCGTTTGCTTAACAAAATCTTTGAAAGACAATCTCGTTTATAATCAAAACAGACAAAAAGATTCGATAAAATTTTTTGAATTCTCTGATATTTACACAAAATTAGGAGTATCTAGGAAGCTAAGTCTTATTGTTTCGGGACGAATAAATAAAAACCATAAAGAATTCAACTCAATGTTGGATTATGGTTATCTTAAAGGACTTTTAAAAACAATTTTTAATGAAACAATGAATGTTGCACTAACATTTTCTTCATCCTCATCTGAGAATTATGATTTTCGAGAAACAATTATGTTTAAAGGAACAAATATAGGGAGGATAGGTAAACTATCAAAAAATTTCTTAAAATCAAAAGTAAAAACGCCAGTTTATTCTTTTGAAATTGATATTGATTCGCTTTCAGTACCGTCACAAAGATATATCGGCATTTCTGATTACCCAGCTTCATATAGAGATATGTCATATAGTTTAGAAAATTTAGATATTTTAAAAAACCTTGAGAAAAAAATTGAAAAAAATGTGAAATCTTTCAAATTACTTCAGGAAGCGTTTGTCTTCGATTATTTTGATAACAAAAAACTAAATATTCTTAAAGTGGGTTATAGATTTAAATTTCAATCATCAACTAAAAGCCCAACAGATAGAGAAATTGATGAAATAATGAAAAAAATAAATAAAGACACGCTTTCAATAAAAGGTATAAAAATTGAGGGTCTTTAATGTCATATATTTTTACATCTGAATCTGTTTCGGAGGGACATCCAGATAAAATTTGTGATCAAATTTCAGATGCAATTTTAGATGAGTGCATAAAACAAGATAAATACTCTAGAGTTGCTTGTGAAACCATGATTAAAAATAATCATGTCATAGTTGGGGGCGAAATTACTTCAAAAGCTGATATTAATTATAAAGAGGTTGCTAAATCAGTAATTAAAGATATTGGATATAACAACAAAGAAATGGGATTTAGCCATGAGTCAATTAATTTTAAAAGTCTAATTGGTAAACAAAGTGAAGATATTCATCAGGGAATATCAAAAGGTGATATTTTGGGCTCAGGTGATCAGGGATTAATGTTTGGCTATGCTTGTAAGGAAACAAAAGAATTAATGCCACTTCCAATTTCGTTAGCACATAAACTGATGCAAAAACATAAAACTATAAGGAATATAAATAATAAACTTTGGCCGGATGCTAAATCTCAAGTATCTGTACAATACTCTGATAATTATGAACCCGAGAGGATTTCTGCAATCGTATTTTCAGCACAACATTGTCCAAGCTTTGATCTTAACAACTTAAGAGAATTTATTTTGGAAGAAATAATTAGAAAAGTTATCCCTGACGAATTAATAGATGATGATACTAAATTCTTTATAAACCCTGCTGGAAAATTTAGCATCGGCGGTCCAGTTGGAGATTGCGGCATGACGGGAAGAAAAATTATTGTTGATAGTTATGGTGGAATGGCCAGACATGGAGGTGGAGCATTTTCTGGAAAAGACCCTTCAAAAGTGGATAGATCTGCAGCATATGCAATGCGACAAGTTGCAAAAACGTTAGTCAATGAAAATTTATGTGATTATTGCGAAGTTCAAGTTTCTTATGCAATTGGAGTTGAAAATCCAGTATCTATTTACACAAATACCTTTGAGAGTGAAAAAATTCCACTTGAAGAAATCAATAGAACTATAAACAAAAACTTTGATCTTACTCCTCAAGGAATCATTTCCGATTTAAGTCTTTTAAATCCAATATATCTTAGTACTGCAAAATATGGTCATTTTGGAAGAGAAGATCAAAATTTCAGTTGGGAAAAAACCAAAAACTTAAAATGAAAATATCTGTTGTAAGCGGTGGCTTTGATCCTGTTCATTCTGGCCATATTGAATATTTAAAAGCTGCAAAAAATATTGGTGATTATTTAATAGTGGCATTAAATTCAGATAATTGGCTTACATTAAAAAAAGGAAAGCCGTTTATGCCATATCATGAAAGACTGAGTGTGCTGAGTTCCTTTAGTTTTGTTGATGAGGTAGTCTCCTTTGAAGATGACGACTTTGGAAGCTGCATTAATGCACTTGAACAAATAAAATTAAAATTCCCTAAAGATGAAATAATTTTTTGTAATGGTGGTGATAGAAATTCAGGCAATATTCCTGAAATGCAAGTTAAGGATATATCATTAAAGTTTGGTGTTGGTGGTGAAAGTAAAATCAATTCGAGTAGTAAAATTCTAAAGCAATGGAAAGGATTATCTGAAGAAAGGATTTGGGGTGAGTTCTATAATTTATATCAAGATAAAAAAATAAAATTAAAGGAACTCATTATTAAACCTGGGAAAGGAATGAGTCTCCAGAAACACTTTAAAAGAAGTGAAATTTGGTTTGTTTCAGAGGGTAAATGTTGTGTAAATTTTCACAAAAATGATCATTCCAAAATTGATGAAATACCACTTAATACATTTGATACTTTTAGTGTAAAAAAAGAAGAGTGGCATCAATTGTTTAATCCTTACAAAGAAGAATGTAGAATTATTGAAATTCAATTTGGTGAAGAAAACTCAGAGGAAGATATTGAAAGAATAAAGTATTATGACGGAAATGAATAAAGACTATAAAGTTAAAGATATTAATTTAGCGGAGTTTGGAAGACAAGAAATATTGCTTGCACAAGATGAAATGCCGGCTTTAATGCATCTCAGAAAACAGTATAAAGAAGAACAGCCCTTGCAGGGAGCTAAGATCTTAGGATGTATACATATGACAATTCAAACAGCTGTATTAATTGAAACATTAATTGATTTAGGAGCAGAAGTTAGGTGGTCATCTTGTAATATTTTTTCAACTCAAGATCATGCTGCTGCAGCTATTGCAGATAAGGGCATTCCAGTTTTTGCTTGGAAGGGAGAAACAGAAGAAGAGTATGATTGGTGTATAGAGCAAACAATTCTTAAAAATGGTCAAGCGTGGGATGCAAATATGATTTTAGATGATGGTGGAGATTTAACAGCAAAGATTCATAAAGATTACCCAGAAATGCTTGAGAAGATTCATGGAATTTCTGAAGAAACCACTACAGGTGTTCATAGACTTAAGGATTTGTTAAAAAAAGGAAAATTAGCAGTGCCTGCAATAAATGTAAATGACTCAATTACTAAATCAAAAAACGATAATAAATATGGGTGCCGACATAGTTTAGATGATGCTATTAAAAGAGGTACTGATATGCTTCTATCCGGAAAGAAAGCGTTAGTAATAGGATATGGAGATGTTGGTAAAGGATCTGCTGATTCACTAAATCAACAAAAAATGATTGTGGATGTAGCTGAAACTGATCCTATTTGTGCAATGCAGGCATGCTTTGATGGATTCTCAATTGTGTCAGCATATAAGAATGGAGAAATTAGTAATAATGCTTCAGATATCAATAAGGATTTGCTAAAAAAATATGATTTAGTAGTCACCGCTACAGGTAATACTGGAGTTTTAAATGGCTTAATGCTTGATGCATTAAAATCCTCATGTGTTGTTTGCAACATTGGCCATTTTGATAATGAAATAGATGTTAAATACTTAAAAAAATATGAATGGTACGAAATTAAACCAGGTGTACACAAAGTTATCAGAGGAGAAGGGGATTACCTTATACTTTTAGCGGAAGGTAGATTAGCTAATTTAGCACTTGCAACTGGACATCCCAGTAGAGTAATGGATGGGTCCTTTTGTAACCAAGTGCTTGCACAGATTTTTCTATATAAAGATAAGTTTGCAGATTTATCAAAAGAAGAAAAATTGAAAAAAGTATCAGTTAAAGTTCTTCCAAAGTATTTAGATGAAGAAGTTGCTTCTTTGATGGTAAAAGGTTTTGGTGGAACTTTAACAAAATTAACGAAAGAACAAGCTGACTATATTGGGGTTGAACAACAAGGGCCTTTTAAAGAGGACTCTTATAATTACTAATTTGCTATAATCTCTAATCTGGCTGAGTGGCAGAGTGGTTATGCAGCGGACTGCAACTCCGTTAACATCGGTTCGATTCCGTTCTCAGCCTCCAGTAGGTCCAGGGTCTTTAAAATTCAACATATAGTCAACTGATTTTTCTATTTCTTCATAGGAACAGTCGCCACAACCGCCTTTAGCAGGCATTGCCTTATAACCATAAAATGCATTGTAGATTAATTGTTCTCGACCTCTATATGATAATCTTAAATCCCATTCAGCTTCGTCTTTTAACAAAGGCGATCCAGCAAACCCATTTGTATGACAGGCAGCACAATATCTTAAGTATATTTCTTTACCACTTCTGGATATTAGGTTAGTTATTTTATCCTCTAACAATTCTTTTTTAGACAATAGAGCAATCGCTGGAGAGTTTTCTAAAAACATTATGTATTTTCCAATGCTTTTCACATATTTTATGTCCCTTATCCTCTCTCCAATCCTAATTTTTACATCCTGCTGAAGTCCATTTTTATAATCACCTTTAAAAATGTGTAAGGTGAAATCATCTAAATCAAACCCCTCATGTGTATAGCCCATAGAGGAGACAATAATTCTTCTTTCATTGTCATTAAATAAAGTATTTTCTGGAGCAAAAATTACTTCGCTTATACCTATTGAAGGAACATAGAATTTTGCAGGCTCTTTAAAACCATAATCAATATGAGACTTGTTTAGTGGAGCCCTATCATAAAGACTTGAATTGATCTCAACCCTTCCTAAGCTGTTATGTTCACCATATGATGATACAGGCCAGCCAAAATTTTCAGGCTCTGATGTCCCCAAATCAATCAAATTAATTTCATCACCACCATATGGGCCATGTTCAGTGCTTATAATTGTATTTGAGACAACGTCTAATGCTAATCCTTGGGGATTTCTGTGACCTTTTGAGATTATTGAATAGTTTTTTGTATCAATATTAATTTTTATGATTTTACCAAAGTAAGAATCATCATCTTGAACTGCTTCATAATTTCCAAAATCTCCAACTGTTAAAACTAAAAATGTGTCATTTAATGAAATAATTCTGCCACCAGCATGATGCATATTATCATCGTAGATTGATGTTCTTGTTGTGCATTCATCTACTGAAAAAAAATCATTAAAGATAAGTTCTTTGTAATCTACTTTCGCCTTGAGAATTGAAATATTAAAGCAATCTTCTTCCAGTTGCTTGGTGTAAGATACGTAAACATTACCATCATTGACAAAAACATCTTTTATTCCTAAAAAAGATTGGGTATAAAACTCAGCATAGTCAATAAAACTCTCGATATTGGTTGGTATCGAGGTAATACTCAATTTACTTGTTTCTAATTGACTAATATTGAAATATCCAACCACTCCATCTGCGGAAACAATTAATACATTTTCATCAATAGTTTCAAGGTATGCTGAAGCCTTGCTAAAAAGTGATTTTCCATTACTAAGAAAATCTATTTTAAATTTTTTTACATTTACAAGTTCTTCAATATTTTCTTCGGATTGAAGGGGAGCAGATATATTGCTTACAGAAGAGCTCCTTAAAATTTGAGAAATATTTGTATATAAAGTTATATTTTCTTGCGCAGTAAGAAGTTTTTCCTTTTCTAAAACTTCTATTTTGCTTTCTAAAGCCGACTTTGCAAAAAGAGTTTCTTTCAAAAAGTCCTTTACACTCTCTGGAATGAGCCTAGAAATTTGATAAGTGAAACCTGATTCTTCTTTATTTCTAATTTCCTTGTCAGCTAGAAAAAATAACACTCCTAGAGAAATTAAAATTAAAATTGATATCAACAGAATTCTAAATTTTTGCATATTCTTCCAATCGCCCATATTTTAACAATAAAATTTCAAAAAGAGAGAAAAAGGGATTAAAATACACGATTCATGAATAAGATAGGCATTATAGGAAAAGGGTTTGTGGGGACAGCTGTAGCTCAGGGTTTCTCTCCACACTCTGGGTATGAGTCTGAGGTAAAAATCTTTGATAAGGACCCCACTCGAACAATAAACACTCTTGATGAAGTTGTAAATGATTCAAAATTTGTATTCATTTCAGTCCCAACCCCAAGTAATGAAGATGGTTCAATAAACCTTGATATGGTTCTTGATTGTATTTCGAGCATTGATAATCAGATTAATGAGAATTCAGCAAAAAATACAATATTTCTCTTAAGATCAACGATTGTTCCAGGAACATCAAGAATGATTCAAGATAAATTCCCAAAACTGAGATTTGTATTTAATCCTGAATTTTTGACTGAAAGAAGCGCATCATTTGATTTTATAACCCAAAGCAGATATGTCTTAGGAGGCTCTGAAAGTGATACAAAAGAAGTGGCTGAACTCTACCGAGACAGGTTTGGACAATCTGTCTCTGTTATAGAAACAAACTATGAGACTGCTGAGTTAATCAAATATGTATGTAATACTTTTTTTGCTACGAAGGTGTCTTTTTTAAATGAAATGAAAAAACTTTCAGATGAAGTTGATGCTGATTGGGATACAGTAGTTGAGGGTTTTGTGAGAGATGGAAGAGTAGGCCACTCTCATACAAATGTTCCAGGACATGACGGAAAATATGGCTTTGGTGGAAGCTGTTTTCCTAAAGATATTCAGGCATTGATACACTTTGGTGATATGAAGAATATAGACTTAAATGTTCTCAAAGGTGCATGGAAAACTAATTTAGAAGTTAGACCAGAAAGAGATTGGGAAAAACTTCTAGGTAGGGCAGTAGTAAAAGATTCTGAATAATTTGTCTATATCTTTTTTAGCCCAGGTGGTGAAATTGGTAGACACAAGGGACTTAAAATCCCTCGGAGGCGACTCCGTGCCGGTTCAAGTCCGGCCCTGGGCACCAATTAAAGACTTATGAAAATTTTAATTGTTCTACCAAACTTTGAAGGCGGAGGAGCAGAGCGAATTCATGTGAATCTTGCAAATGAGTGGGCTAAATCTGGGCATGAAGTTATCTTTTGTGCTCTTGAAAAAAAAGGTCCTTTAATCGATTTAATAGACCAAAAAATTAAAGTTATAGATCTTGATTGTAAGAGAATCCTTTTTTCCCTTAACCCTTTAATAAAAACTATTAGAGCAATAAAACCACAAAAAATAGTCGCAGCAATGTGGCCAGTAACAACAGTCACAATTTTAGCGAAGTTACTTTCAGGCTCACAATCGAAGATTTTTCTTGTAGAGCATTGTGCATATGAGAAGATTTTTGCCAAATTATTAGGTCATTCTTTATTTTCTATAGGACTTTCTAAAACAATTTCATATATTTTCGCTAATAAACTGATTTCAGTCTCCAAAGGAGTGGAAAATTCCATAAAAAAAATTACTATCCTTCCAAATAACAAATTTAAGGTCATTTACAACGGTATTCCAATACCTAAAAACCTAAAAGATGATAAGAAAACTCTTTTTAATACCAATAAAAAGGTAATTCTTGCAGCTGGAACTTTAAAACAAAGAAAAGACTTTATAACTATCATTAAAGCTTTATCCATACTTAAGTTGAAGAACTATAAAGATCTTAAATTATTTATTTTGGGAGACGGACCAATGAGAGAAGAAATTAATGATGTAATTAAAAAACTCGATATGGAAAATGATGTTGAACTATTAGGTTTCAAAAAAGATGTTTACCCATACATGGCATCATCAGACTTGTTCGTCCATTCATCGGAGGTTGAGGGATTTGCACTTGTTATAGCAGAAGCCTTATCTTGTGGTACAAATGTTGTTTCTACAGACACCCCCCATGGCCCAAA
This sequence comes from SAR86 cluster bacterium, assembly GCA_023703535.1. NCBI lineage: Bacteria > Pseudomonadati > Pseudomonadota > Gammaproteobacteria > SAR86 cluster bacterium. The sequence goes on along the minus strand of CP097967.1, from coordinate 866,058 downwards.
AGAAATCTTAAATAATGGAGAATTTGGTAATCTTATTCCAATGGGCGATGAGGAACAAATGGCGAATGCAGTTATTGAAAAAATTCTGAACCCTATTGATAAAGAGGTATTAATGAAGAGAGCAAACGAATTCTCCATTGAAAAGTGTGCAAAATTATATTTGGAAGAATTTAAATAATTACTTACTATAATCAGTTATGGAAATGGATAACTTTCTAAGCAATACCCAGATTGGGAAAATATTAAGTAATTTACTGAATCTTATTAAAGAAAACTACAAATTTGTTTTATATTCAACAGCTGGTTTTTTATTTATTTCTCTTATTTATTCTTTTTCTCTTTCACCAAAATATCAAATCATTGCTGACGTAAAACTTAAAGATGAAAGTGGAAACGCCTCTTTGCCAAGTAGCAGTTCAGTTCTTAGTCTTATAACTGGTGGAGGAGCAGGTAATAATTTCTGGGATTTTTATAATATTGTTTTTTCAACTGAAGTTGCAGAGAAATTATGGGAGAAAGGATACGATCAGAAAATTTTTTCTTCAAACTTCGATACAAAATCTGAGACATTCAAAAGAAATCCAAAATTATGGGATGTTATTAAATCATGGATCATTGGATATGATTTAAACAATGAGATTAACTTTGTAGATTTAAGAAACCATATAAAATCAGAAGTAGATTTAGAGGATCTAACCGAGGAGCAAAATTTATTGCGATTCACAATTTCTACCGGAAATCCTGACTTATATGAGACCTTGTTAACAGATTTAATAAGAGTAACTGATGACAGCATCAAACAGAGAGAGCGAAGTAAAAATACAAACAAAATTGTTTTTTTATCAGATAAAATTGCAAGTGTTTCAGATGTTGAAATTAAGAATGCAATGATAGGTCTCCTTAAAGAACAACTCCTTAATGAGAGTCTTGTGGAGCAAGATAATTATTACTCTATAGAAGTACTTGAACAGCCAAGAAGATCGAAAAATCCAGACTTCATTAACTTGCAGTTCATTTATTTAGGCTTTACTTTTATAGGTTTTATGCTTTCAGTGCTTGTTCTGTACATTAGAAAGAGAATTCTAGTCTCTTAAATGTTCAATACAGGAAATTCAGAATTTATAAACGAATTTTCAAGCCTTTTTTTTATTTCGGAAATAGCAAATTATCTTTGTGTTGTGGGAATTTTAATTATTCTTACAAGGTTTAAATTAGTTGAAGAGAAATACTTCATTTTTTGGTGTTTATATTTTCTAACACCTTTCTTTGGCAATTATGTCTTATTTGATCCACTATATATGCCAGATCAATACATTTACACGAATACTGTAAATGAAATTAGAGCTGACGGACTTCCAGAGATTGGTTTAAGTAATTATGATGCTGTTAGAAATTCAGTTACAAATCTATCATCAATATTTTTTTCATTTGTTCCATTATTTTCAAATCTGACTATAACATCTGTAGCTTTTGCAAATCAGATATACACTCTTTTAATTTATATATATTTAAGAAATAAGATTAAATCATGGGAAATTTTGGCATTACTTCTTTTGCCAAGTTTTATCCTTTATAGCTCGGTTTCTTTAAGAGAGGTTCTTATAATATTTTTTACAGTAATTTCTCTTATATCACTAATTGAAAAGAAATATTTAGTTTCACTATTATGTATTTTTTTAATTTTTATTTTCAAAATTCAAAATAGTATTGCACTTCTAATAATGTTTTTCGGCGTTTTAGTTTTTCGAATAGATAAATCAATTACAGGTTTACTTGTTTTAATATCTTTAATACTTTTAGGAAGCTTTATCTTTTTTGATGAATACATACCATTTTTAAATCTTTACAGAAATGCGTTTGCTTTAGAGGCTGGAATAGATCGATTTATAGTCAATAGGGGCATTGTGGCAACAGAATATCTTGATTTTGTTTGGACAACCGCCAAAGCACTTGTTGGTTCACTAGTAAGGCCATTTCCATGGCAAACAGGAGGCTTAGGCATAATAATATTCTTTGAAAATATTTTTATTCTTTTTATAGTTTATAAATTATTTCAAGATATCTTTAAAGGGGATAAGAAGAAGGTTTTAACCGGTATTTTTCTTCTTTTAGGCCTTTTGGTAACTCTGAGTTTTTATGCCTATACAATTTCCAATCTTGGAACATTAAGCAGATATAGATTCACAACAATCTATCCATTTCTTTTTGCCTTTCTTTACATTCAAAATCAACAATTTAGCCAAGAGAATGAAAAATCAAAATAAGATTATATTTGTTATAAATAATTATGAATTTTATTTAACTCATAGATTTAATCTTTTAAAACATCTAGCACAGGAAAATGATATTCATCTGATAACAAATACAAATGGATTTAAAATTGATTCAAAAAATATTCATCACTTAGATATAGGCAGAAAAAGTATGAATATTTTTAAGAATCTGAAGGCTTCTCTTGAACTTAACTCATTAGTAAAGAGAATTGATCCAACTCACATTTTTTTTATTTCGTTTAAGCCAATTGCTTTGGGGGTTATTCCTTCTTTGTTTAGCAAGGCAAAGAAATATTTAATTTTTTCTGGCTTGGGATATTCTTTTATCAATAATTCATTTAAAGCAAGGATTGCAAGGATTGCAATAAATATTGCTCTAAGAATTTTTTCAATTCTTGACTCAAAGTTTATTTTTCAAAATCCTGATGATAAAAAATTGATTAATAAATCAGGTTTTATTCAAGAAAAAAATATTGAAATTATCTATGGAAACGGAATAGATCAAAACGATTTTAAGATGCGAAAAGATAATAATTTTAGAGATAAATTGAAGTTTATTTTCGTAGGTAGGCTTCTAAAAGATAAGGGCATAAATGAATTATGTGCTGCAATTCAATCAGTTGGAAATAAAGCAGAATTTACAATCATTTCACCTGATGATAAAGAGAATATAGCTTCTATCAAAGGAAATGCTTTTGAAAATTTAAAAAATATGGATTCTGTACAGCTAATAAATAAAGTAAGCCATGAAGAAATTAAAAATATTTACTCAAAATCAGATGTTTTTATTTTGCCCTCATATAGAGAAGGGCTGCCTAGGTCAGCTTTAGAGGCAATGTGTGCTGGATTGCCTTTGATCTTATCAGACGTACCTGGTTGCAGAGAATGTTTGATTAATGGAGTAAATGGATTTTTAATAGAATCGAAGTCTAGTGAATCTATTGAAAAAGCAATAAATAAATTCATTGAAAAACCTGAAATTATAAAAAAAATGGGAGAGGAATCAGTTAATTTAATAAGAAAAAAATTCAGTGACCAAAAAATTTTCAACAATTATGAGGGAATTCTGTAATGTGTGGAATTTATTTCTCTTATTCAGATAGAAGATTTCCTCAATCTGAGCAAGAAGTAAATCTTTCAATGCAAAAAATAAAACACAGAGGACCAGATGCTTCTGGAGTAAGTGTTTTTCCTCTTGAAGATGCATTTGTTGCTTTAGGACATAGAAGACTTTCAATCTTAGATTTAAATGAGAGATCTAATCAACCATTTCATTCAGAAAGATATGCATTAACTTATAATGGTGAGATCTACAATCATCTGGATCTCAGGAAAAATTTTTTAAAAGATTTTAGTTTTAAAACTACCTCTGATACTGAAACCCTTATCTGCATGATTGATAAATTTGGGTTAGATGAAACCCTTAAAAATCTTAACGGAATGTTTAGTTTTTCAATTTACGACAAATTGAATAATGAAATTCATTTAGCTAGAGATAGGGCTGGTGAAAAGCCGCTGTACATATGCTGTTTTGAAGGAGTATTTGCTGCCTCTTCAGATCTTATTACTTTTGAGGATATTAGTTCATTTCAAAAAATAATTTGTGAAAAAGCATTAATGGAATATTTAAATTTTGGGTATGTACCTGCACCTAAAACAATATTTAAAAATATTTTTAAAGTACCTCCTGCAACTTCAATCAGCATAAAACTGGACCAATTAAAATTAAAGAATTTTGATACTTTTAGAGATTTTTGTGAACAAGATTCTGTTTCTTTAAAAGAGTTTTGGACTTTACATGAAGCAAAAACGTTAGATGTAGGCATTAAATACTCAGATGTTAAACAAACCTTAAATCAAAAGCTCTCTAATGCGATAAAACTACAGCAATTGTCTGATGTGCCATTAGGATGTTTTCTATCCGGAGGCATAGATTCAACCCTAATTGCATCACTAATGTCAAAAGCTAACAAAGACACAAAAACATTTACTATAGGTTTCGAATTTAGTGAATATGACGAGTCTATTCATGCTGAAAAGATTGCTAAATATCTTAAAACTGACCACAAAACAGTAATTTGCTCTACAAAAGAGACGCAAGAAATAATCAAATCATTAAGTAAAGCCTATACTGAGCCTTTTGCTGATAGCTCACAAATTCCAACAATGATGATTTCAAAAATTGCTAGTCAGGATGTAAAAGTTGTACTTACAGGAGATTGTGGAGATGAACTTTTTGGTGGTTACAACAGATATATAATTGCTAGTAGGTATTTAAAAATCTTTTACTTGCTTCCTTATGCAATTAGAAAAGTTTTATTAAGTATACTGGGTAGCGGCGGTAAACAACTTTTTGAACTTGTTTTCTCAACCATTCTAAAAGGCTTTTTCTCAGGTAATCTTTCACAAAGAGCTGATAAAGCATATGAAAAAATAAAACATATTGATTCTCAATATAACTATTACAGTTCAATGATAAGAGAATGGAAAAGTGATGATGAAATTTTAGTTAATAATCAACCTGACTGTCATTATGAAGACATTTTCAACGAATTTAGCACTAAAGGTTTCATTGAGAAAATGATGTACACCGATTTTAAAACATATATGGTTGATGATATTTTATGCAAAGTTGATAGAGCAGCAATGTTTCACAGTTTAGAAACAAGAGTACCTTTTTTAGATAAAGATGTAATTGAATATGCGTATTCAATTCCAGAAAAATTCAAAATAAAAGGTAATAATTCTAAAATTATTTTAAAAGACCTAATTTCTAATTATCTTCCAAGAGAATTAATAGAGAGGCCTAAACAAGGATTTGGAGTGCCAATCTCAAAATGGATGCAAACAGATTTAAATAAATGGACTAAAGAAATGTTGTCAAAAGATATAAATGATACCCATGGTTTTTTTAATCAACAGGTTGTAGAAAAATTTCTAAGTGAGCATTTAGAGGGTAAGAAAAATCATGAACACAAGTTGTGGAGTTTAATTCAATTTAATTCTTGGTATGTTGAAAGATACAAATAAAAAAATACTTTATTTATCCTATGACGGTGTTTTAGAGCCTTTAGGGTCATCACAAGTTCTCAATTATGTTTTAGGACTTGCAAAAAGTTATAACTTTATTCTTTATTCATTTGAAAAACCATATGATCTTAAAGACACTAAAAGAGTATCAGCGGTTTCAAAAATAATAAAAAATTCAGGAATTAAATGGATAAAAAGTATTTACCATAAAAGTCCAACTACATTAGCAACTCTTTATGACTTGTTTATTTTATTAAGCAACCTAATTCTGATTCTATCTTTTAATAGAATTGGCATTATTCATTTAAGAGGTTACTTATTGGGTATTCCATTATTAATTTTAAAAAAATTCTTTAAATTCAAATTAATTTTCGATATGAGGGGCTTTTGGGCTGACGAAAAAGCTGATAGAGCTGGATGGAACAGATCGGGATATAAGTATATTTTCTTTAAAGCCATTGAAAAAAAACTTTTGAAAAGTGCAGATAAAATAATAACCTTAACAGATCATTCACGAGAATTTTTAGTAAAAGAGCATAAGGTAAGTCAAAAAGTCATCACAACAATCAGAACATGTGCTGATGAAAATGTATTTAAAAAAATAAAAAAAGATGAGGATCAAACTATAAGATTCGGTTATTTGGGAACTCTTGATACAGCATATAATTTTCAAAAAGTTTTAAATTTTTTCAATTTGTTTTCTCAAAAGCATAGAGATGCTTACCTAGACATATATTCTTCAACCCCTGAATCTAAGATAATGAGTATAGCTAGAGAAACTGGATTCAAAGATCTTGAAAAGATTTCAATTAAATTTATTAGAGATAAGAAAGAACTAGTTAGTCAAATTAATAACTTTAATGCATGTATATTTTATTTGAATGAAAACTTTTCAGTTAAAGCCTCTATGCCTACAAAAATAGGAGAGGTTCTTATGTGCGGAGTCCCAATTATATGCAATCGGTTTAACGATGATATTGAATACTTAACTAAGCAAGGCTGTGGAATTATTACAAATTTTGCTAAAGGCGATATAGAGAAAGTTTTTAAATTTGTAAATCCAAATAATAATAAAGAGAAACTAAATTTAAAGTGTATTGAAATTGGCAAAAAAGAATTTTCATTAAAGTCAGGATTAAAGTTATATACTTCAATTTATGAGGAACTTTCAAAATGAAAAAACCTTTTGTTAGCATCGTTGTAGCAAGTTATAACAGAAAGTACATTATCAATGAAAGCATTCAATCCATTCTTTCACAAAATTATCCAGAGGATTCATTTGAGGTAATTGTTGTAGACAATAACTCTAATGACGGAACAGTATCTGAAATTAAAAAAATCTTTTCTAGGGAAATAGATAACAAAAAAATAAAACTTCTAGATTTAAAATTAAATTCTGGTTCATCAGGTTCATATATTGAAGCCTTAAAGGTTATTCGTGAGGATTGGAAATACATGCTAAAAATGGACGAAGATGTAGTACTTGATAAAGATTGTGTTGCTGAGCTAGTTAATGAAGCAGAAAAATCAGAAAAACATACTTTTGTTGGCGGAAAAGTATTTTATTTTCAAAATAAGGATACATTGCATGCTATTGGTGCCGACTTAAAACCTTACTATGCAATAGCAAAGGGTATTGGTGTTAATGAGACTAATCACGAAAAATTCTCTGAAGCTAGAACTCTTGATGCCCTAAATGGATGTATGGTATTAATTTCCAGAAAAATAGAAAAAGAAATTGGTTGGTTTGATAAAGATTACTTTCTCTATTACGACGATCATGATCTGATGTACCGTTCTATAAAAGCGAAAAATATTCATCGCTTTACTCCGAAAGCTATTGGTTATCACGATACTAAAACAGGCAGCAAAAATAAATATGCAAATAAACAATGGTTATATTACTCAACAAGAGGATCATTATTATTTCTTAAAAAGAACTTCAAATCATTCTCGGTTGGGTGGTTTTTATACTTGCTTGCTCACAATTTAAAGTTTACTGCAGGCTTATTTTTTTTATTCTTTCATTCTAATTATCACAATTTTCTAATAAATCTTCGCTATTTTTTCAAAGGATATCTTCATGGTATTCAAGGAAAAAAAGGATTTTATGATATTAATCAAAATGGTTTGAATGTAGTCGTATTTTCAGGAGGAAGAGGCTCGATAAACTTATGTGATGGACTTAGAGAGTTTTCAAAAGTAAATGACGTTAATTTAAATTTAACAAATATTATTAATGCTTATGATGATGGCCTTTCAACTGGCGCGATAAGAGCTTTTTTTGATTACAAAATTTTAGGACCTTCTGATTTAAGAAAAGTCCAAGAAACTCAATATGAATTTTATTATCCTGAAGGAGAGGGGCTCGATTTTTTTAAAAGCCGTACATCATGTGACTTTCTTGATTTTAAAAATGATATTTCTAAGCTTTTAGATAATCAAAATTATAAATCAGAGTTTTTCCCTTATTACCAAAAAATGAATTATCAGATGCAAGAGATAATTAGTGATTCGCTTTCACATTTTAAAAAAATTTCTGAAGAGCAAAATAAATCATTAGAAATCCAAGATTTTGCCTTGTCTAATATTATTTATGGTTCTCTAGAGCATAAATATGGGGATATAAAGAAAGTTGAACTTATGGTGAGAGATGCCTTCAATTTGCCAAATGAGGTTTTCCTTAATTCATCAGAAGCTGGTTATCTTTTTGGTCTTACAGAGGATGGAAAGCTTCTGAAAGACGAGTCAGAAATTGTAGGTTATGAGGGAAAAACACCAATTTTTGAAATTTTTTATAAAACATACCCACTATCAGAAGAAGAAGAGAAACAATTTGAATCTTTAACAGGGCTTATTAAGAAAAAACAATTTCTTGAAAATATATCATCACCATTCCCTGACCTTAGCCAAGATACTGCTTTAGCAGTTCGAAAAGCTGACATAATAATATATGGTCCTGGTACTCAATACAGCAGTTTATATCCAACTTATTGGACAAAAGGATTAACTGAAGAGATTTCAAAATCTTCAGCACAAAAGTTTTTTATAACAAATATTGATCATGATAATGAAACGCCAGAATTTACAGCTGCAGATCAAATTAAACAGGCAAGGTTTTATTTAAATCAAAAGGGAAAACTTAATTTTCAGGTACCTGAACTTTTTGATGTAATTATCTCAAATTCTCCATCAAAACAAGATTCCAGATACATAAGGTTAAATATGAGTGAATTATATCAATTAGATCTTAAAGAAATACTCGCTGAAGATTTTGAATCTATTGATTCAGGCAAACATGATAATTTAAAAATTTCATCATTAATAATGGGCGCAAATAGCTCGAAATGGAGATCAGATTCTTGAGAAAAATTATAATTCCATGTGCTGGAAAATCATCAAGAATGAAATCATCAGTACCAAAGCAACTACTAAAAATTAATGGTAGAGCAGCGATAAATTATCTTTTAGAGGAAGTTAATAAGTATTTTGAAACAATAATAATACCAATACCTAAAGATAAATCTTCAAAAGAATTGTTCAACAAAAATATTGAGGATCATTTTTTATCTAAGATTAAATTCATTGAAAGTGAGTCTGGTTCAGGGGATGGACAAGCTGTTTTAGATGGATTACGTAGTTTTAAAGCAAATGGTAGTCTAATATTTGTGTGCTGGGGCGATACTTTTATTATCGATTCAACATCTGCATTTGAAAAGCATTTAAATATTTCTGAGGGTGCTGACATTTTTGTACCCTTAATATTTGATAAAAATCCTTATGTGAAATATGTGCTCAAAGAAAATTCTGACTTTGTTAAGGATATTCATCTCTCAATTGATAACAAAATAGAAATAAATTGGGACGAGGGGTTAGCAGATCAGAGTATTTTTATTGTGAAAGATTACATAATTCAACAATTACAAGAGTATAAAAATGACTTAAATGGGAGTCCACTTAATTTCTTAAGATTTATGAATTCATTTTCAAAGAGCTTAAAAATTAAAGCATTAAAAATCCCAAAAAGAATTTCTAAATCTTACAACATTGAATCAGAGTTTCTTGATATAAAAAGTTTTATCTAAATTTTGAAATCAAGGAACCTATTATGTAACCAGGAGCTTTAACAATATCCAGTATTAGCCCAATAGTGCCAATAAATAACCACCTAAAGGGAAGAAGATAATTTAATTTAACTTTGTTGCTTACTGGTTTAAAAAGTCCTCTAACCAATACAGAGGAAACCAAAACTAAAACCACAAAAATTTTCGTGATATGTGGAATGTAAAAAACAGTATCCTCTACCCAGTCAGCCACTACTGCATTCCAATTAAAAACAGAAAGAAAGATAAAAAGAAAAACTGTGTATTTAAGAGTAATAAATGGAAGCCTATTTTCTACTTGTTTAGGAAAAAATCTTGATGCAATTAAAAAACTCAAAAAAATTACCAATAGTGATAAAAAGTATTTTTTTGTTACATCTGCAATATAGAGCGGATTTTCATCCCAGCCTTCAAGAAAAAAATTCCATCTTGGTATGACTAATGCGGATAAGATTATAAAAATTGATAAATATAGATCTTTCGCATCCTTTTGAACATTTACAATTGCAGTATAAAAACTATAAATAAAGTATTTTTTTGCAGCATCCAAGAATGAATTTGGAAATTCTCCATACTCTATTTCAATCTCATTACCTAAAGAAGTTTTCAAAAGAGTTTTTTGTCTCTCTCTCCACTCAATATCATATGATGATCTGACATTTTCAATGAAAAACATTTTTTTGCCGAATTTACTGCGCTTAAATATAGTTCCAGGAACTGTTTCATGTGACGCGTCACCATATGAAAGAATTCTTAGTATTTTTTGAAATCTATTTTTAGAGAAGAATTTTGTATTTCCAAAAATCAAATCTGAGTTATCTCTTTCCAATTGTTTTATGTATTTTTCTATCCATGTATCATTTGGAATTGTTTTGGTATCAAGCAAACCAATAAACTTTTGTGTTGCAAGAGACATTCCAATATTTGTACTTTTTCCTGCAAATGACCCATCAATTTTTTTGTAAATAAGATTAATTAGCTTTAATTTTTGCTTTTGTAAAAAGTTTTTTATTGAATTATCAGTACTTGAATCAACAATAATAATTTCTTTTGGCAATACAGTTTGTTTTTTTATTGCGTTAATGGTTTTTTGAAAAACTTCAATGTCATCATTTCTAGATGGAATTACTATACTTATCATGTAAAATCTACCTTTAATGCAGAGTAATAGTATAGCAATAATCCCTGCAAGGGGAGGTTCTAAAGGGCTTGAGAAAAAGAATTTAAGAGAATTCTTGGGTCATCCTTTAATTGCATGGCCAATCGAGGCAGCTAAAAGATCTAAGAAACTTTCGAAAATAGTTGTTTCTACAGACGATAAAGACATAAGGGAGGTTGCTTTAAAATATGGTGCAGAAGTTCCGTTTTTGCGTACTAGTGATGTTTCAGGTGATTTAACAACCACTGAGGAGACATTAAAGTATTCTTTATTGGAGTCAGAAAAAATATTTAAACAAAGCTTTGATATATGCGTTTTTTTAACATGTACTGATTTGTTCAGAAGAGATGGATGGATAGATCATGCTATAGATGCACTTGAAGAAAATAATGAATTAGAGAGTGTATTCGTCGCTAATGAAACTCACAAAAACTTTTGGGAGGTAATTGATAATAATCCAATACGTCTAAAAGAATGGATGAGTGTTTATGAGAGTAGACAAGTTAGAAGAAAATCATACAGGGAAGATACTGGGTTAGCTTGTGCATCTCGTTCAAACCTTTGGAGGAATGGGCGTAGAATTGGTGACAATGTTAAGCTGATAACAGATAATAGAAGCTTTTCAGCGTTAGACATACATAATAATTTTGATTTATTTTTAGCTAATAAGGCAGCCGAATGGATCAAAGAGAATGATTTTGACAATTTACCTCCGGTACCAGAGAAAATATGATGAAAAAAGCTTCCATAATAATTAGAACAAAGAATGAAGAAAAATGGATTTCTATTTGTTTAAATGCAATTTTCAAACAGGATTACAAAAATTTTGAGGTAATTATTGTAGATAACTGTTCCACAGACAAGACTGTTGAAAAAGCAAAAGAATGGAATGTAAAAGTAGTTACCCTCAAAGAATTTAAACCAGGAAACGCAATAAATTATGGAATTGAAAACTCTTCAGGAGATTATCTGATATGTTTGTCTGCTCACTGCATTCCCAAAGAGAAAGATTGGCTTAAAAATTTAGTAAGTGATTTAGAAGATGAAAAAATTGCGGGTGTTTATGGAAAGCAAGTACCCACAAGTTCATCACATTATCTCGATAAAAGGGATTTATTTTTGACATTTGGAAATGATAAGAGAGTTCAGGAAAAGGATTCTTTTTTTCACAACGCCAACTCAGCATTTACAAGAAAAACCTGGGAGAAATTTCGTTTCGATGATGAAGTGACTAATATTGAGGACAGAATTTGGGGAAAAGAAGTTATAAAGAATAAACTCAAGATTGTATATGAGCCGGATGCAGTAGTTTTTCATCATCATGGCATACATCAGGAAGCAGATAAAAAAAGAGCTAAAAAAATTGTTCAAATAATGGAAGCAGACGAATTTAAGAGTGAAAATCTTTGTGAATATAAAGGAAAAACAAAAGACATACTTATTATTTTTGATAGAGAAAAATATGACAACTTTCGTCTTGGTCTTTTGCGAAAAGTTATAAGTGATGCAAAAAAAAGTTCGGTTTTTGAAGACATAGTATTTTGTGGAATTGATAAAAAGGCTTTGAAGCAAGCAGAAGAATCTGGACTCAATATTTTTGATAGAAGCACAAAAGACTATGACACCTCCTTAAATGATGTATTAAAAGATTGTCTTTTAGATTTTGAAAATCAAAAATATATACCTAATTCTATTACTCTTTCTTCTGTTAACTACCCTTTTAGAGATCAGAGTAGTTTTAAAAATTTGGTAGATAGTTTTTACGAATCAGCATTTCTACCAACACTTTATAGCCATGAAGAAAAAAGAATATGTTTTACAAGAGGAGAGGAAAGTGAAATAGCAATAAATAATCAGCTATTACCAAGAGAATTGGAGGAATCATCAGTGATGATTTGTCCATTTGGTTTTGGGTGCACACTTAATGCATCAGATTTAAGGAATGGGAACTTTTTACAAAAAAGGGTAAATCTTATCCCCCAACTTAATCAAGCTGATATGATTGAAATAAGCACTGAAGAAGAAATGAGTAAGTTTGAGGTGAAATTTGAGTAAATTAAAACTAGCTTTCATAGGTTTAGGGCGAGCAGCTCAACATTATGCTGAAGTTATTAAAGAAAATTTATCTGATGAATATATTTTTTCTGTAGGCATAGACCAGTATGCAGAATCAAGGAGCAAATGGGAAAAAGAGAATTCAGGTAAGACCTTTGCTTCAATAGATGAGGTAAGCAAAGATGATGTTGATATTGCAATAATTACTACTCCATCAGGCAGTCATGCTGAAAACTCAAAGGTACTTTTACAAAATGGAGTTAATGTTCTGTGTGAAAAACCTATAGGTCTTAACGTAGAGGATGTTGTTGCAAATATGGCACTTGCTAAAGAAAAAAATGTTCTTTACGGAGGTGTATTTCAAAACAGACTGAATAAACCTATTAAATATATTGAAAATCTCTTTTCACAAAATGATTTTGGAAAAATCATTTCAGCAAGTGTTAAATTGCAGTGGTGTAGGTTTCAAGATTATTACAATGATGAATGGCACGGGAGATGGAAAACAGATGGTGGAGTAATTAGCCAACAAGCAATACACCATATTGATGCTCTATTTTATTTATTTGGCCCTCCGCAATTTTTATCTGGTTTCTCTGGAAATATCAATAATAAACTTGAGGCTGAGGATACTTTTGTTGCGTCTGGAACACTTTTAAAGGGTGGATTTTTTACAATTGAAGCAACGACCGCTGTGAGACCTGAAGATTTTTCAGCATCATTAGAAGTGGTGACTGATAAATATCAAATTTCAGTTGGAGGTATCGCTTTAAATGAGCTTACAAGAGTTAAGCTTGATGGAGTGGAGCTATCAAATGAACTTAAAGAGAACTCAGAAACTGTAAAAAATGGTTATGGTAACGGTCATTATCATATGCTTAAAGAAATTAGTAAAAATTTTAATGATTCAGGAAAAATTATTTTTCCTACAAGTGCAGAATCCAGTTTAGATTCAATAAAATATATTCATGCTTTATATTCATCTGTGGAGAATAATTCAATAATTTCATTTTCTGATGATGTGAGATCAGCTAAACTAGGGCAAGATGTATAACAAGTTTCCCGGAAAAGATATAACTGAAGAGGATATAAAGTCCAAAATACCTTTAGTAGCTAATTTTTCAAAAGAACCTTTCGAAATAGCAGGTGTTGTTTTTAATGGTAAAAAGATTCCTGTTATGGCAGGTCCAAACATGGTTGAGTCAGAAGAACTCATCATAGAAACTGCGAAGTCAGTAAAAGCTTCAGGTGCTAGTTTTCTAAGAGGTGGAGCTTTCAAACCTTTAAGTTTTCCTTATAGAAATGAGAAATATACAGAAACGGGCTTAGATGGTCTAAAGTGGTTAAAATCAGCCAGAGAGGAGGTTGAAATACCTGTCATAACTGAAGTTATGGAAGAAAAACATTTAGATGCAGTATGCGATGCTACAGATATTCTTCAGATTGGATCTAGAAACATGCAAAATTATCCTCTAATTGTAGAATCAGCAAAGACAGGTTTCCCTATAATGCTTAAACGACATTATGGTGCCTCATTAAGAGATTGGTTGGGAGCAGCTGAGTACGCTCTTAAGGAGGGCTGTACAAAATTAATTTTATGTGAGAGAGGAATGTCAATTCCACATACTCACAGGGCAACTTCTAGATTTTCATTGGATTTACAAGTTGTTCCAGCAACACAAGAAATAACAAATATTCCAGTTGCTACAGACCCATCCCATGCAACCTTCTGGCGTGATTGGGTCGAACCAATGACACTTGCATCAATTGCATCTGGAGCTGATTCAATAATGTTAGAGGTTCATCCAGATCCAGAAAATTCTGCTGTTGATCCTTTGCAACCAATCAACTTTGAAACGTTTAATTCTCTCATGAAAAAAATGGATAACGTTGCAAAAGCAGTTTCTAAAGAAGTAATTTGACGATGAAGAGGGCGGTAATAATAGGGAAAGATGTTTCAAAGGGTGCTCGTTCTCCTATTTTATGGAATGCTGCTTTTAATGCGCTCGATATTGATGCAGAAATGACTACTGTAGATATAGAGCATGAAAGCGATGCAATAGAATTCTTAGATTCAGAAACAACAAAACCTGATTTTATTGGTGGAGCCGTAGCAGCACCACTTAAAGAAGTTGTTGCTAATTATTTTGCAGATGATAATGGTAGTTTTATTGAGCCAAAAAATTGTTTCTTTAATTCTGAAGGCAAGTTTACAGCAGCTAATACTGATACCTTAGCTTTACTCGAATCAATTAGTTCTGTAAAAAAAGATTTAGATATTCAAAGGGTATGCATTCTTGGAACTGGAGGAGTTTCAAAATCATTGTGCTATCAACTTTCTAATCAAAATAAAAATTTTGATGTAGATGTTTATGGAAGAAATCAGGAAATTTCTGGTTTATTTACCGATTTTGGAATGAATTTTAAAGATTATGGTTCGCTTAATTTTGATATAGGAAGCTATGATGTTCTTATAAATTGCACCTCTATAGGTAAAGATGGAAATAATGAAGATTCTATTCTTTCAACTAGTCAATTAAGTTTAATTAACAAAGAAGCTCTGTTATTCGATGTTAATTATATAAACAGTCCTTCAAAACTATTAAGAGATGCAAGCTCTCTTTCTCTTAATTGTATTGATGGCTCACGAATGAATCTTATGCAGGCAGTCATAGGCTTTTGTTTAGCTAATGATCTGGTAGGCAAAGAGGATGTTGTTCATCAACACATGCTTGAAGCAATTAAAGAGATTTAACTTTAAAATCTGTTTTCCAGATATTATCTAAAATAGGAACAGAAAAGGAAAAATATATGATGTTCCTTTTATCTCCTTTAAATTTCTTAACACTATGATAAGCATCATTTGAGTTTATGAATAAAACAGTTCTTCCCGCCTTAGGTTTAACACTCATTAAAAGTTTGGAATTGTTAATATCCTCCTTATCTGGATATCTTTTTTGATTTTCAAGGTTTGAAAGACCTTCGGAGCTCCAAAACTCTGTTTCCCCGTCACTATCATTTTTTGTTGTATTTAAATAAATAATTCCGGCCATGAGTTTAAATCTGCTATCAGTATGCATTCCAACTTCATAACCCATTGCAGATTGTGCAACATCAATAGTAGGAGCTACGTTTCCAAAAATAGATAAACTTAATCTCTCAAATAAGTCTCCAAAAAAGGGAATTCGAAACAAAACAAAGCGAAGCTTATTAAGTGCCCATAAGATAGAGAATTTTTTAGCAAACCTAAGAGAGTCAAAGGAATTTTGATTAAATTTTGGAATTTTTATTTTTAATCCTTTTTTATTGAATGCTTCAGTCGAATTTTTAATACATTTTTTAAAGAATTCCTCAGACTTAATATATTCACAAATTTTGTTGATAGATTTTGACGATTTGACAATTTCCTCATATCTAGATCCTCTTGAAGATAGATTTTTTCGTGTTTCTCCAAAACTAAGAAAATCGACCTCAGATGATTTTTTTATAAACTCTTCAAAATCATTATTAGCTTCTCTTATAAATTCTTCATTAAAAAAGTCTTCTAAAACTACTACACTTGGTGTGCCTTGTTTTTGTACGGGAAATTGAATATTTTTTTTACTATCTTTACCTAACATTTCGATTTAATTGCTTTTCTTAAATTCTTTATATTGATTTTTAAACTTGTCGTATTCAGATTTACTAAACCTATTAAATAAATCAATAAAAGAAATTTTTATTTTTTTGTTAAGATCAAAAACTATCCCTGATTTTTCTGTAAATACCTCAATTTCATTATTTAAAGCTAATTTATTAACAAAATCCTCACTTCCATTTGGACAATTTACAACAGTTTACCTAACATTTCGATTTAATTGCTTTTCTTAAATTCTTTATATTGATTTTTAAACTTGTCGTATTCAGATTTACTAAACCTATTAAATAAATCAATAAAAGAAATTTTTATTTTTTTGTTAAGATCAAAAACTATCCCTGATTTTTCTGTAAATACCTCAATTTCATTATTTAAAGCTAATTTATTAACAAAATCCTCACTTCCATTTGGACAATTTACAACAGTAATATTCTCATTAAGTAATTCTAGTATTCTCTCATCTTCTCTGGGGTGGGGGATGTATAGATCAGGACACAGTTTATTTATTTTCAAAGCTGCTTCATTTATTTTCTTCTCTATGATTTTTGGTTTATTCAAAAGATCTTCTCTATGACTAAAAACCCAATTGCTACTTACTCCAAAGAATATCTTTGTAATCTTTTTTGTAATTTTTTTCTTCTTAAGAAACGTGGTCGATTTAATAGGATGATTAAAAATTTTTGGGTCAAAAAACGAATAGTGTTTATCACTTTTCTCCAGGAGCTTTCCAAAAGGTAATGGAAAGCCACAAATTTTATTCAAAAAATAAAACTTTTTTTGATTTTCAAAAGAAAAATTCTTGGAATAATATTTATCATTTTCATTTATATTTCTTTGACCCTCATCAAAGGTAATAAATTTATCGAAATCTAAAAATTTATACAGTAGCTGGAATTTAAAATCATCAACATTGCAGCCAACTAGAAAATCATATTTCTTCTTTTTGGAAAGAGTATTTAATGAAAAATTTTCTGGATAAACTATTTCAATTTCACAATTTTTCTTTTCGCCTTTAAATAAATCATCTGCTATTAGATCAATCTTCCACTTATAGTATTTTTTTTGAATGTAACAGAAGGCTCTCATTATTTTTTACTTTTACTTATGTCTTCATAGTTATATTTTTCACTAATTCTTCCATTACTAATTTCATAAATTTCATCACAGTGCTGCAGTGTTGTAAGCCTATGCGCTATTACTACCATAGTAACTTTACCTTTTAGCTTTCTTATTTCATCAATTATTTCTTTTTCCGTATTATTATCCAAAGCACTAGTTGCCTCATCCATAATAAGAACTTCTCTTTTGTTATAGAGTGCTCGAGCTATAGCAATTCTTTGTTTTTGACCTCCAGAAAGCTTTACTCCTCTTTCTCCAATATTTGTATTAATTCCCTCAGGGAGATTATTGATAACCTCTTTAAGTCTTGATCTCAACACTACATCTTCTAATAAAACATCATCAATAACTTCATCCCTCCCAGTTAAAGTTATATTGTTTTTTACTGAGTCGTTAATTATGAAAATATCTTGTGGAATATATGCCACTAAATTTCTAAATTCTTTATTATTTTTTACAATTTTGTTATTTAAATGAATCTCGCCTTTACTTGGCTCTAGTAGACCTAACATCACGTCGACAAGAGTTGTTTTTCCTGATCCAGATTGTCCAAAAAGACCTATCGATTTATTTTTATCAACCTGTAATGAAATACCATTTAATTGATGTTCTTTATCATTTTTATATGAGAAAAATACATTTTTCAAAAGCATGGAGGTGAAGCCATCTTTTAAGACATTTGCTTTATAATCATCTTCTTCAAGGTCTTGTTTTGTTGTCATGTCCTCAAAAAGAAGGGTAGTGGGATAGTAGCCTATTCTAAGAACATTTACAGAAGCAAGCATTTGATTAAGGGTAGGCATTAACCTAATTGCAGCAAAGAGAAATACTCCAAGCGTGGGTATTAAGCTCTGAAAATCGTTTTGTAATGGAGTAAAGAACACAACTGCCAAAGTAAAAGCAATTACAAATATCAACTCAATAATGTGTTTTGGCTGCGTTCTTATTAGATCAGCATAAATATTATTTTTTGCATAAATGTCTACATTTTCCTTAAGAATATCTTCAAAAAAGTTTTGTTTTCCAAGAATCTTAATTTCTTTAAGACCTTGGATTGATTCATTTACTGTTTTTGTGACTTGTACACTAGAGTCAGTAATAGCTCTACTTTGGCTATCTAAAAGTTTTTTGAAAAAAATGTCATATATTAAAAGAAGAACTATCATCATGCCGCCGACATAAATTAAAAGTGGGCCTTCAACAATAGCTAAAACAATTACTATCGAAAGAAAAATAAGACCATCTGAAAGAAGCCTTAAAAATCCTTGCAAAACTTTAATGAATTGCATACTCATTGTTTGAATCATCTGAATGTATCTGGCACTATTTCCTTCTATATACTTTCTGTAATGCATATTAAGGTATTTATGTAGTAGAGATGTTTTAATCTTTGCTTGTCTATTGTAGGTTATTCTTAAAATGGCCCAGTTTACCAAGATTGAAGCAAGAGCTTTAATAATGAATAGTGAAACAAGTGTAATGCCTAAGAATGTAATAATTTCCGATTTCGAAGTAAGGTTTATGCTCTCAAAAAACCATCCATAACTAGATTGAAAATCCTGAAAATTCACAAGTATTTGTATAAATGGAAATAAAATCGCTAGGCTTAACGCATCAAAAAATGAAGTAAGTAAAAACAGTACAAGCAGTAATGGAAGTCTTTTTTTATCTTCATAAAGTAATGAGTAAATACGTATTAAATATTCTTTCATTTGAATAATTCTAATTTAATTAATCTTCTTAGTACTTTAGTAAAAAAGTTTGATTTAGAGCTATAAAGTTTTGAATCTATTATTCTATTAGACTCAGGCAATACCAATTGTTTAATATCTGAGAAATTTTCATAGAAATATATGTTTTTATTTTGATTTTTCCACTCTGTTCCAGCCTTTTCTCCTCGCCAAGAAATTTTTTGATAAATGCTGCTGGGACTTGGTAACAATGCCTTACTAATTACGAAATTTTGCATAATTTTGTACTGAAAAGACTCCTTTGAATAATAAAGTACCTCAGAATTCATATTTAATTCATCAAGGTATTTACTATTTGCTAGACAAGATATCGGATTAATATGTGGGGAAAAATCAAAAATATTTTTTGAACATGCTTCAAAAAAATTAAGAATATTTTTATAACTGCCACCAAAATAAAAGTCCGCAATTTGATATATATAATTTTCAAAAAATATTCCAGGAACTACGATCTTTTTTGGGTTTTCTAATATAAATTCCTTTAATTTTTGTATATTAATTTCTTGATCAGTCCTTACTCTTATAACAAAATCAACATCCTTTAATTTCACCAACCCCAACTTGCATCCTGTGTACTGATTTAAATTATTGTTTACATTCATAATAGAGCTCATCTCTTTGCTCCAAGAAGATGGCACTTTTAATTTTGGCAGTTCTGGAACATCACTTTTGGAAAATTGATAGATTTCAACATTATTTTTAGACTTTATATATTCTGATAATTTTTTTGAGATCTTTTCATCTTTCCAAGTAGAAATAATTATTTTCTCGAACAAATTTCCATAGTTTTCAATATTAGAAATTATTGTTTCATCACATTGGTGTTTAATGATTTCATTTTCGCTCGTTTCTGCCTTTTTTTTGTACGAACTTACACCTCTACCTATTGATAATAGAGGGCCTTGGATAATTAGACCAAATTTCACGATAGTCGAATATTATATGTTAAGTTCTAATTAAATTGTATTAATCAGAAAGTTCAATATAATTACCAAATTCTATGAAAAACCAAGATATATTAGTTATTTTCGACCTTGATGGCGTTCTAATGGAGTCTAAAATGCTTCATTTCGAAGCACTTAATAAATCATTAGCTAAATTTAATATATCTATCACTTACGAGGAGCATCTTGAAAAATATGATGGACTACCAACTAAAAGAAAGCTTGAGATTCTTAATGAAGAAAAAGGTTTAGATAAAAAGTTTTTTAAAGAAATATGGGAAGAGAAGCAAACAAGAACCATTGAAGTACTTGATGAGATTGATATTAGAATTGAGGGTATTACAGAGCTCGTTAAAGAAGTTTCGAAGGATTATATGGTAATGGTCGCAAGTAATAGCATTCGATCAACAGTAGAAAAAATGCTCCAGAAAATTGATGTAATAAATGATGTTGACTATTTTGTGAGTAATGATGATGTAAAATTTCCTAAACCTTATCCTGAGATGTATTGGCAGTGCATGCTAAAAGCAGGAGTTACACCCAAACAAACAGTAATAATAGAGGATTCCTTTGTTGGAAGAAAAGGAGCGCTAGATTCTGGAGCTAATCTATTTGCCGTTAAAAATCCTAGAGATCTCGTCGAGAAGAATCTACCAAATTATCTTAAAAAGTTTGATAATAGCAGCATGAACCAAATTTGGACTGATCCTAATATAAATGTTCTTATTCCATGCGCTGGAGCAGGCTCAAGGTTTGCACAAGCAGGATATACGTTTCCTAAACCGTTAATAGAAGTTTTTGGCAAACCAATGATACAGGTTGTTGTTGAGTCGTTAGCTATAGAGGGTAGATTCATATTCATTATTCAGAAAGAACATAATGAAAAATATAATATGAAATCATTTTTGAAAGCCATAAGACCTAATTGTGAGGTAATTGAAATAAGCGGAGTTACTGAGGGTGCAGCTTGCACAACACTATTAGCTAAAGAATTTATAAACAATGACAATCCATTAGTTATAGCTAATTCTGATCAATACATTAAATGGAATGCTTCAAACACCATGTACAACATGTCTGAAAGCAAAGTAGACGGAGGAATCTTAACCTTTAAGGCAACTCATCCAAAATGGTCTTATGCAAAATCAGGTGACGATGGATTTGTAACTGAAGTTGCAGAAAAGCAAGTGATTTCTGAAGATGCAACTGTTGGGGTCTATTATTGGAGCAAAGGATCTGATTATGTGAAATATGCTGAAGATATGATACAAAAAGACATACGTGTAAATAACGAATTCTATGTTTGCCCTGTCTTTAATCAAGCTATTGAAGATAAGAAAAAGATAAAAATTTATGATGTTGAAGAAATGTGGGGCTTAGGTACACCTGAAGATTTAGATTTTTATCATAATCACTTTAAAAATTGAAATTCATAGCTCATCGGGGTCTATTTCAAGGACCTGACAAAGATAAAGAAAATAATCCTGATCAAATCTGTGAGGCTTTAGAAAAAGGTTTCGATGTTGAAATTGATCTAAGATGTGATGAGAGTAATAACCTTTTCTTGGGACACGATTATAATCAATATCCAATATCAAAAGACTTTTTACTTGATAGCATTGATAGGTTTTGGATTCATTGCAAAGATTTAGAGGCGCTAAACCATATCAACTTATTTCAAGATGCAAATTATTTCTGGCATCAAGAAGATGACTACACCCTAACTTCTAAGAATTTTGTATGGGTTTATCCTGGAAAAAAACTTCTGAAAAACTCGATTTTGGTGATGCCTGAATGGGATATGGAAGTTTCAAAAATAAAATTAGATAAAGAAATTTTTGGTGTTTGTAGTGATTATGTTTTGGAATTAAGAGAATCTAATTCTTAGAATCCTCTATTTCGTGAATTATTTCTAATACTCCTTGGCCAATATCTATAAATTTTTTAGGAACAAGTTTCTTTGATTCTTTAGGTTGAAAGCTATATGGGCTAATTTTGTAATGAGAAACAACATTTGATTCTTTTGATAAATTAATCTTTTCTTCAAGTTGCAGTACCTCAAAGATTAATTTAAATAAATCCAAGGTGCTTATTACTTGATGGCCTGTAATATTCACAGCAATATTTTTTTCATCGCTCTCTAAAAGACTTGCCGTCATAATTGCAGCATCTTTAACATGAATGTACTCTCTCTTTTCCTCACCATTTCCTGAAAAATCTATTTGTTTATTTTTTATAATTTCTGATATGTATTTTTTTAAACCGTTCCATTCTTGCGCTCTAGGACCATATAAAGAGCCATACCTAACATGAATATAGTCGAGGTTAAACTCATTTTGATACTCCTCAATCAGTAATTCACAGGCCTGTTTTGATTTTCCATAAAAGGAACCATATTTGCTGAATACATAGACAGATGAAGCAAAAATAAATTTTTCAATTTTATTTTTTCTACATCCTTCAAGAAGATTTGCTGTCCCAATAATATTTGTTTCGATAGTTTCAAGCGGTTTTTCTTTTGACTCTCCAATATCTGCGATACCAGCAAAATGAATGACAAAGTTAAATCCTTCTAGACTTTTAATTACATGTTCTCTGTCAAGTAAGTCGCTTTCTATAAATTTCTGATTGTCATTTATCCAAGTTGATTTTTTCTGATCGAATATAGTTACTTCATAACCTTTCTCAGTAAGTTCATCTGCAACATGGCTTCCTAAGAAACCTGAGCCACCTACAACTAATACCTTTTTTGCCATTTTATTTATACCTTAAATAATAACTATCATTGACCATAAGCTTTTCTACATCTTCCAAATCTTTAGGCGTATCAACACCTATTGTTTTAGATTCACATAAAAGCATTTTAATTGGAACACTATGTTCAGTGAATCTTAACATATCGATACTTTCTGCACGTTCTAAAGGACCCTCAGCCATATTGGCATATTCATAAAGAAGAGACTTCTTAAAAGCTACAACTCCTATATGTTTAAAGAACTTTTCACTATGACCTTTAAGAGATCCTGGTATTGCAGCTCTAGAAAAGAATGCAGCATAATTATTTAGATCAACTACTACTTTTGGATTATTTAAATCTTCGGCTTGTTCTTCTGAGATCTCATCCATAAGAGTAA
Organism: SAR86 cluster bacterium; assembly: GCA_023703535.1. Lineage (NCBI taxonomy): Bacteria > Pseudomonadati > Pseudomonadota > Gammaproteobacteria > SAR86 cluster bacterium. The sequence continues at coordinate 842,853 of CP097967.1, read as the reverse complement.
CTGTTCTGTCAGCATTATTCGAAATGTAATTTGCAAGCATTTTCAAAATTTCAGGAGAAAATAAAGGCTCATCTCCTTGATAAAGTACAACATTTTCAAAAGAATCATCAATTTTTGTAATTGCTTCAGCTATTCTTTCGGTACATCTTGTATGAGTATCTTTAGTATCTATAGATTTGCAACCAATAGATTTACTAAAATCATGAATTTCCTGATCTGGAGTAGCTATGTAGATATCGGAAAAGCATTCTGCTAACTTTGCCCTTATAAAGCAATGATGAAGCATTTCAATATCACAAATCTTTTCTAAAGCTTTCCCAGGGAATCTTGAAGAGCCCATCCTAGCCGGTATTATGCAGATTGTATTATTCATAAATTCTGAACATTATACTCCAGTTGTAATATACCTAAGCTATAAAAAATTCTCTACTTGAGGAATATCCTCATCAACAATCACGTGTTTATTGTATTCATTCTTGATAAAAAGAAACTTCATATCAAAGTGATTAGCACATTGAAGATCTGATTTTGAATCACCAATGAATAGGCAGCTATTTAAATTTATATCTTTTGATTCGATAAAATCTTCAACACACTCAATTTTTGTTTTTGGTGAGCCATAAACTTTTTTGAAGAATTTCCCTATTTCAATTTTTTCAATAATTCTTTCAATTTCATCCTGTGGTGTAGCAGTAATCAATATCGATTTATCTAACTCACTCAATATTTCAAGCACCCCCTCAACCCAATCTGAATTGATCACACCATCGAATACTAATTCCGAAAATCTATTAAGATATGCTTGAACATTACTTTCTTTTATCTCTATACCTAAATACTCCATGTAATAAGGAATTTTTTTAAATCTTGATAACCCCTGATTGTTAATATGATGGCTGAGAATATACTCTTTTTGCTCTTTTTTAATATCTTCAAATAAATTGAAGAAAGCGTCGTTTTTTACTTGATTTGATTTTTTAATTACTCCATCAAAGTCCCAAAAGATGATTTTTGAACTAAAAATTAATTCTTTAATATCACTCATCCAATAAATTGATTAAATTTTCGCAAGCCCTTCGTTCCATTTGGTCTCGAACATATTCTGTTGATGATGCTACATGTGGTGTTGCAATTAGATTTTTACATTCTAAAAGCTTTCCCTCATAAGGTTCAGTTGCAAATACGTCTAAAGCTGCACCTTTAATAAGATTGGAATTTAAAGCTTCGTATAAATCTTCCTCGTTAACCAATCCACCTCTACTAACATTTATCAAATATGAGTTTTTACCCATAACTAAGAGTTCTTTTTTAGAAATCATATTTTTATTTTCCTCATTCATAGGCACATGCAGGGAAACAATATCAGAATTGCTAAGACACTCTTCAAATCCACAAATAGATATACTTTCATGTCTCCAGTCTGGGTCAGTACTTAAATCAAGTATGTCAAAAACTTTTATTTTTTTGACTCCTGCAGATAGTAAAAATTTACTAACATTTTTTGCAACTCTTCCACCTCCAATTAATGAGATAGTTGCTTCATTAAGGGATTTACCTAATGTTCTCTTCCAATTGCCTTGATTTAAATTATGTTGATGCGAAGAAATTTCCCTCAACAAATTTAATATAAATGTTAGTGTAAGTTCAGCAACTCCTATTGCTGGCTCTTCAGGAGTATTAAAAATTTTTATATTATTTTTTGCTGCAATATCTAAATCGATATTATCTATTCCAATGCCAACTCTTGATATACCTTTCAAATTTACTAGCTTGCTTAGTAATTCTTGATCATATTTTTCAGTTCCAGCAATAACATAATCTGCTTTGTTAACTTGTTCATAAACTTCTTCATTCTTAATTTTTCTTCCAAGAGGATTTATTGTCACATCAAATGATTTTTCGAGAAAAGCCAAGTTGTCTTTATTAAATGGAAGGGTAGTTATATGAACTTTCAATCTAGTCATTTACACAATACATTATATTAAGTTTCCCATTATAACTATTTATAAGCTTGCCGATTGGTAAATTAGTAACCTCTTCAGATTTGTTTTCAATTTTATTTATAAGATCATATTTATTCTTACCTTTAGCTATAAAAAGAATCTCATTAGTCCTCTTAATATATTTTTCTGAAAGTGTAATTCTATATTCAAAACTACCACCAATTTTTGTAGAAATTATTTTCAAATTATTACTTTCATCATTTTCAATAACTTCGGTTGAGGGAAATATTGATGCATAGTGACCATCATCACCCAATCCAAGTAAAGCAATATCAGGATGTTTGATCTTATTCAAAGCATCGGAGATCTTGTTTAATGAAATATTTTTATGGTTACTAATTGGAAAATCACATAACTTAAAAATATTGGAATTTGTTAAAGAAGATATTGTAAGAAAATTACTTCTCTCCTTATCACTCGTAATTCTTTCGTCGCTTAAAATCAATTGGTTAAATCTTTTTTCATTAAAAAATTTTTTAAATAAAAAAATAGGCGTTGAACCTCCAGGAACTATTAGATTAGCATCTGAGCTAAAACGACTAAGATGTTTGCAAATAGCATGCTGCCAGGTTTCTAAGGTATCAAACTTATGAATATTTTGATTCATAAATACTAATAAGGTTCTCTAAATTATTTTTTATAGAGTGATTTTCAATTTTTTGAATTATCTTATCTTTAAGAGCTTTATTTTCATCAATTGAGTTAGAAGGTCTTGGTAGTTTTAATTTTTTATAAAGTTTTTGGTAACTTTTGTCATTTGCAATATCTAGTCTTTTGCAAATTTCAGACATAAAAAAGTTTGGATCTTTAGTTAATTTTTCAAAGGGAATTACAAGTAAATTTTTCTCATTAAAGATTTTTTTGCTCTCAATTTTTTCTGAGAGTGACTCAAGTTCAATATACATAATTGCAGCCTTTTCTATTAAAGAGACGCTGGCAAATAAATCTTGATTATCTTGAGAAACAAACCATGGAATCTGTTTCTTACTCAAATAAAAATTCATTTCTCTTGGATCCTCGCCTACTTTTTCGAAGTATTCAGCCCAATCGAGGATATTATAAACAGGATTTCTTACACACCTTAGAAAAAGGAGCCTTTCATTAAAACTTTCTACTAGTGGCTCACTAATTTGAAAGACATTATGAGTATTAATAAGCTGTATAGGTTTTTTAATTTCAATTTCTTTTGATATATCAGAGGTATCATCTTTAAATATTCTTAATAAATAGTTGAGTGATTTTGGATTTTTAAAAATCCCAGAGTCATCTTTTGGTCTGATATTAATCTCTCTACCAAGAAAATTATTATAAGTTGTAAGATCTGAATACATATTTAGAAGAATTTTTGTTGTATTTAAATCCACCTTCCCAAGAAAATGCAGAACAGATACCCATTCAGAGTGGTAGTCAAATTTTACTTTATCTACATTATCTAGAGCACCTACAAGAGGAGTAAGCAACGATTTTCCACATCTCCACATACCATCAATAAATATAGTTTTATTTTGATATGTATTTTTTCTATGAAGTTCACTCATTTATTATTTTTTCAAATTTCTCAAACCAAAATTTTTCATCACCAGGTTGTATAGTTTTATCATGCCTTTCATCAGTCCAATCCTTTTGTTTAATCCCCTTAACCTTTTCTAAAATCTTTTTCATGCTTAGTCTTTGAAATTTCCCTATCAGCTTTGAAATTTCGTTTCCAATAATAAATCTAAAATACATCTTGGTCTTCGATAGTTTTGAAAGCAAAATCTTTTTATTGCTTAGCTTTTTGATATTTTCAGCATATTCCAAGCATCTTTTCCCATCAAACTTTCCGTACCATTTTTCACAAAATTCATTAGCCAACAAAAAGCCTTTATCAGTACATTTATTTCTATCATCTTCGATCTTAATTATAGATCTGAGTGCTTCATCAGCATTTTTCACTGGAAATAATGGTAATTTTAAATCTTTCTCAGAAAACAAGATCTTACTTCTTTCAGTTTGCATTTCTATTGATGGAACTCTTTTAATCATTGCTTCAAAAGTTGATGTGCATACGTTATGAGCCATATGTATATCAGCCAAGTTCAATAAATCATTTATTGTTCCTGATTTCATTATAGTGATATTTTTGAGATTCTTTTCTTCAACAAGTTCGACCCAAAATTTTGGAACTTCATTAGGATGTGGCTTTAAAACAACATGATATTGTGGAAAATTTGCAGCAACTTCTTCGATAATTTTTACTGTCATTTCTCTTAACTCTCTGTATATTGAGGCCTCAAGAAAGACGTCAGGAGGGTTTGAATTTCTCGTATTTACATTCTCTTGAACTTTATGAAGGTCTTCATCTGATAAATCAGCACTTGAACCAGCAGTTGCTATTGTGATAATTTTTTTATCTGAAGGTATTATGAATTCATTTAATAGCTCTTTCTTGGTTTTATTAACTGAATCAAACTTTGGGTGTAAAAAATCAATCCTTGGACAACCTATAAGTATTCTTTCTGGAGCTTTACCAGTAAACCCATTTTGTTCTTTTTCAAAGAATTCTCCTTGCCTTTCATAAAAAATTTCGTTCCAGTAAAAATATTGATCTGGAAAAATTTTTGGCTTTAAAAATCCGAACTCTTTCTGTTGTAAATTTCCCTCTACATCGTTGACAGCTACCTTAATATCATTAATTTTCCAACTAGCGAAAATATGATTTTTATATATCGGTTTTGGTAAAACTATTATGTTTGGAGAGAATTCTTTAACAATTTTATCTTCGTGCCATGGTGCACAATATGCGACTTCATAACCATCTTTTTTAAGATAAAATCCTATAAGAGCTGAAGCAGCGAGATCTCTATGTTTGTGATCAACAATAAATAGTACTCTTTTCATTTATTCCCATTTAGCTAGAGGATATTTTTCATCTAACATTATTTTTCTTGCATTTATTAAACCATCTCCAACAAAATTTAATAAATTTGCTGTTGATACTGCATCTATGTCTTTATGTGCTAGACCCTCTTTGAGGTGGTGATAGTTCCCAGCACCACCGCTAAATATTAATGGTTTTTTATTATTTTGGGGAAGATGTTTCATAATTTCATAATCAAAATTCATCCCAGTACCATCTTTGTCCATAGAATGAAGAAGGAGCTCTCCAAAATTAAGTTCAAGAATTTTTTCCATAAAAGCTATATCTATTTTTGAAAATTCTTTAGCTCCATTGTTCGTATAAACATAGTAATCATTCTCTTTTTTTCTAAAATCAATATGTCCAATTATTGCTTGGGCTCCATAAGTTTTACTTATTTCATCAACTAAAGATGGGTCATGAAACAGTGAGGTATTTAAGTTAATTTTATCTGCACCAGACTCAAAAAGTTTCTTGGCATATTCAAGTGTTCTTATGCCTCCCCCTAAACATACTGGAACAAAAATATTTTTAGTAATTTCTGATACATTCTCCAAAAATTTATCGTGCTCTCTATTATCTCTAGAAACATCAATTATGATTAATTCATCTATTGACTCGGCAATTTTTAAGAAATTGTAGTTTTTTAATAACCAATTGAGGTCACCAATCTTTTGTAGTCTGAAATTTCTACTTAAGTTAAAGAAGCCCTTATCATAATGTAGAGTAAATATAATTCTTTTTTTCAGCATTTTTTAAAAAAATTATCTAGTAGAATTAAGCCATTTTTCTGACTAATTTCTGGGTGAAATTGCGTACCAAAAATATTTTCTCTTTCAACTACGGATACAAATTTTTGTTTGTAGTCTGTAGTACCTGCTTCATAGTCACCACTTGTAGACTCCATCGCATACGAATGGACAAAATAAAAGTCTTTTTGCTTTAATCCATCAAAAAGTACACTTTCATTTGTTTGAACATTATTAAAACCTACATGTGGTAGCTTAATACCACCGTTTTCTTTTAGTTTTAACACCTTATTTTTAAAGAAGCCAATGCCTTTTGATCCACCATCCTCTTCTGTTGACGAACCCATTAATTGCATACCAACACAGATACCAAGAATTTTTCTTTCTTTCTCAAGTACAGCTTCTTTAATACTCTCTACAAAACCACTTTTTTCTAATCTGTTATAAGCTTCTCTAGCAGAGCCTACCCCTGGAAGAATTATATGAGAAAAATCATTTATTTTTTCTGGATCTGATACAAGTTGATATTTTATTTTTAAATTATCAAGAGCATTTTTTAGAGACCAAATGTTCCCCATTTTATAATCAATTATTGCAGTAGAAGATGTTGTCATTTAATGGTAAATGTTGGTTGCCATCTTCCATTTACTTTATCAAATAAATCCTTATTTACCCATTTATCAATGACTTTATTGAAATCGTCTTCGGTCATTTCATAATAATCGAGATATAGATCTAAGAAATTCTCTGGATAATTATTATCATATAAATTCACGAGACTGATTGCTTGATCTCTCGTCATTGCACCTCTTCTTATTTCAATTCCAGCATCTTGAGTTGCTCTTCCAAATCCAAATTTCAGATACATTAAATAAGCATGTAAAGCATAAAGTGCCTGGTCATTCTGGGCAAAATTAGTAAAGGTTCCAGTATTTGTATCTTCAGTTTCTTTCAGACCACAATGCTCTTTTGCAACAAGATAATTCCTGTATGAATCCCAAGCCTCATAATAAGACCAATGCGTAAGCGTAATTTTTTTGCAATCTTCCTCACTTGGAAATTTAAACCAGAATAACTTTGATTCATCAAGCCTAGCTTTTTCAAGTACTTTCTCATATCCTCCCTCAAGGTAAACCTTTCGTTGATAACTGACATCATAAGTAGCCTGAAATTTCTTTTCTGTTGATCCGCCATATTCAATTTCTCCGTCTTCAGCATAAAAAATAAGTCCAATATTAAACCTTTTAGCTATTTGTAGAACTGCAGTATGAATACAAATTAACCATCCATAATAAGGGAAGCCTTTTTCGATAAAACCATATTTATTCAGAGCAGCCATTGCCTCTTCATCGGGACTTACATGTACATGTGAAAAACCTGAACTTACAAAGTTATAAACATTCTCTTGTCCTATTTTTGTTTCTAAGGGTGGTCTTACAGTTACACACAATGGCTCAACGCCATAGTCGCTTTTGAGTTTGTGAGCAATGTATGAGCCATCTTTGCCACCACTTACTGGAACTATGACTTTGTAATTATCTGAGGCATTAGTATATTTTTTTAGATTTTTCTTAAGCTCTTCTTCTCTTTCTTTCCAATTAAATGTCTTTTTCTCATCAGACCATTGGCATGCATTACATCTACCCTCTTGATCGAAAGTAATTCGAGGTCTTGTAGACATATTTAGACAGGAACTGCACCAAAAAACTTCTTTAGCCATAATAAATGCCACATTCTAACACTTTGTTAAGTTAAACATAAGAAATAATAGAGCCCTTATTTGAAGTTTTTAAAAAAAAACCTTTGGAATATAATTTTTATATGATTTTTAAAGTTCTAGCTTTTATTTATTTCAAAGTTTTTTGCAGTCTTTTTTGGTATTTTGCAAAATTTCGAAACAGATTTGAGTCTGATCAGAATCACTGCAATATTTGTTCAGGCAGTTTGGATGCCAAACAAATAGCAAAAATTGATTTAGCTGGCTATGTATCTTTATTAGATTCAAGTTTCTTGGGATCAGTATTTTATAGATTAAGGTTTCTATTTTTTTGGCCTTGGCTTAGGCAAAGTTTTTTAAAATATAAATATTTTATTACCAGTAAAAACGACTTATTGAAATATAAAAAGTGTCAAAAATGTGGAAGTCTAAATCTTATATTAAAAAATAATAGATCAAATAGAGTAGGGGACGACGATATTCACTATTTCTCAAAAATCAAAGATTCGAATGAAAAACACAATCAATATATTTCTAGATTTTCTGATTTTATAATCAAAGAGTCCTCAAAAAATAATTTTCCAAATGAAAAAATCCTTGATGTAGGTTCAGGAACTGGAGAAATTCTTGATTTAATTAAAAAGAAAGGTTTCGATGTAAAAGGCGTTGAGCCATCAGTTGGGCAATATAAGGCTTCAAAGAAATTTTTAGATTTAGACATTGAAAATGAATTTTATGAAAAAAGTTTATTTAAGAAAGAATCTTTTTCATTGATTTATAGTTTCCATAGCATAGAGCATTTTAATGATTGTTCTTCATTTTTTGAGTCTGCAAATTATCACTTAATGCAAAATGGAGCACTTTATCTTTCAACACCCTTAGCAGAGCTTGCAGAAAATTATGCTAATTCCAAAAAAAATGGCTTCTTTTCATCGAAGGATGAAATAATTTTTTGCTCTAGTCATGTGCAGCTGCTTTCAAGAAAGTTTATAGTTGAAAAAGCCAGTCAAAATGGTTTTTCTGTACATAAAGTTATGGAGAATGAGTCAAAAAAGATTTCCAAATGGGGAGAAAAGCCTTTCGGTTGCACTTTTAAGTTTATAAAGGATTAATTTAAAGAAAATCCACCATCAACTATAAAGTCTTGACCAGTTATATAACTGGAATCATTTGAAGATAGGAACAGATATGTTTGAACAAGGTCTGATGGCTTACACATTCTTTTCATCGGCGTTCTAGAAATATACTTTTCTTTGAAAGCTTCATCTTGTTGCAATTCTTTTCCTGCAATTTTCCCCTCTAAACCACCTGGACTAACAGTATTCACTCTAATATTATTTTTTCCGTAGAAAGATGCCATTTGCTTACAATGTTGATTAATTCCTGCCTTAATTACTGGGTAGGCAATATTTTCACTTAAATTTGTTCCTTCATACAGATTTTGCTTTTGCGGAATAGTTGCATATATTGAGCTTGTTAAAATAATACTTCCATTGGTATTTTTTCTTACCATTTGCTGCGCAAATAAATTAGAAATCCAAATATAACTTAAGAGATGAAGATCTAGATTTGTTTTAAAATTAGTTAAATTTGAGGTTTTAAATGTTAGATCTGCCCATTCATCAGTTTTAGGGTAAGAGCAATTTATGAAAACGTCAGGATCTCCATGTTTTTCAGTTATTTCTAATAATTTTTTTTCAATATCCTCTAATTCAGCGACATCAATTTTTTCGAAAATAAAATCATTATTTGAATTATTAATATCTAGGTTTATGACTTTAGCCCCATTATCTTTAAGAAATTTTGCAACAGGTAAACCTATTGTTCCACTACCACCTAAAACGTAAATTTTTTTATTTTTAATAGACACTATTTTTTCTCCATGAGGAAAGAAACTATTTTCCAATCTAGCATCGTATCGATATCAATTGACCTTTCCTCAGGCATTTCATAAAAGGCAGTCTTTGATGTTACTAAATTACTTTTATTCATCAAGGCTTTATTCTTCCAGATATATATTGATGCATTCATTTCAAAAACCTGAGGTGATTTTTGTCGAGAATATATTTTTTTATTTGTTCTTTTTGAAATGCTCAATACATTTTTTTTAATTTCAATCATATTAAAGTATGGATTTTTTCTAGCCACGCAGCCAGTAATTAAATTTTGATAATTTCCATTTTGAAATTTTTTAAAAGAATTATGAATGTCACTAACTTGACGCAATGGCGAGGTTACATCCAAATCGATTACATTATCAAATTTTTTGTCCAACATTTTTTGGGCTTTTATAGCTGCATCTCTAATTACATCAACTTTGCCAACAAAGTCTTTTGATAATTGATTAGTTCTTTTTAAGGTATGAACTCCAAGTTTTTCAGCTATTTTTAAAATTTTTTTACAATCAGATGAAACAATGATATCTGAGAAAATTTTGCTTTTTTTTGCTTGTTCTATGGTGTGTTGAATCAGTGGTTTTCCTGCAATTTTCTTAATATTTTTATTTGGCACACCTTTTGAACCAGAACGTGCACAAATCGTACATAAATTATTCATTATCTTGTAGTCCCTCAATAAACTCTAAAACTTTTAAAGCTTCTTCTAAAGTACATAGTTTTTTTACATCATTATCAAGTAAAGATTTAATTTGTTCATCATAAGTATTTTGAATAAAGAAATTTGTTTTTTTTGTATCGAGGATTGCATTTGTTTTAGGAGAAATATATTTAATTTCTGATGTAAGAAAATCTAAATTAATTTTTACCTTATCAGAAAATAGAGTTATATCTCTTTGTTCGTCGTTATTTGCGATATCTAATGTGATTTCACATTTAATTTTATTTTTAGTTTCCAAATCCAAAAATAAAAAATCATTTGCCTGTATATCTAAATCTGATTGCTTTTTATAAATACATTTTTTTATTTGAAGGGAACCAAAAATAGAAAGGGCAAGATCTATTTCATGACTAAGCTCCAATGCTACACCTCCGCCAGTTTCTGCATCTGAGCTATAACTTTCTGTGTAGTCTTTTTTCCTCCAGTTTGGAAGGTAAGAGAGACAGTTAAATATTATTTTTTCTATATTATTTTGAGAAATATTCTCTTTTATAATTTCGATAAAAGGGTGAAATCTCAGGTTATAAGCACAAAAATACGTATTATTTTCACTTGAGAATTGTTCGTTTTTTACGAAGATAGGTTTTTCTACAAGTATGTATTTATTTTTTAAAGATTTCTCAATGTAGTTGCAGTTTTTAAGATGTTGGTGTGTCGGAGTGCAGTCTATAATTATATCAGGATCAAACTTATCAAGATCTTGAATATTTTTGGATATATTTTCAATTTCTAAATCTTGAGACGAGATAATTTGAATATTTTTTTCAGGAATAAATTTTTTAAGACTTGAAAAATGCTTTTTTCCAATTGAGCCAAAGCCTAATAGACTAACCTTTTTTTTTATCACTCTAATCTTGATTTAGCCTTTTCATATTCTTCCCATTGACCAACATCGACCCATTCATTTTCATCAATTGGGAATACACCAATTTTCTTCTTCCTTTTCTTCGCGGCATTAATAAGATCAGTCATATCGAAATATTTATTTTTAGGTATAAGTTTTAATAACTCTGGTTTAAGAATATATAGCCCCGTGTTCACAAGATAGTCAAAGGTTGGCTTTTCTTCAATATTATTTAGTTGTCCATTTTTAAAAGTATTGCAAACACCATAAGGTATGGTTATCTCTTTTGTTGATGCAACCAAAGTGATATCAAAATTGTTTGTATTATGGAAATTCATTATCTCTTTACTATCAACTTTAAAAATTACATCACAATTAGTAACAAAAAATGATGACTTAATTTTTTTTGGAATATTCTTTATAGATCCAGCTGTGCCAAGAGGTTTTTTTTCTTCAATGAAATTTACCTTAAAATCAGGTTCAAGTTCCTCAAAAAAAGCTTTTAAAATTCGAGCCTTATAATTTACAGTAAGAAAAAAATTATTAGCGCCAGAGAAATGGAATGGCTCAATTATTCTCTCTAAAACCGTTTTATTATTAATGGGTATTAAAGGTTTTGGCAAAATTTGCGTAAAAGGTTTAAGCCTTGTGCCTTTACCACCTGCCATTATTACTACTGGTACTCCTTTTAAATCATTATCCCTTTGTTTTGGTCCAAAATAATCAGTCCATTCAAGAATTTTCAAGATTTCTCCATTCTTTTTTATAACCGGAATAACCTCAAATCTTTCTTTTTGAAACAGCTCTTTAGCATCGGATTCTTTAAAATTTGATTCTGTAAAGAAGGTAGATTTTGAATTAAAAAAATCTTTGATAAGTGTTTTTAGATTTTTTCCCTTTAGCAATGCCTTTCTGATATCACCATCACTTAAAGTGCCTAAGAATTTTTTCTTATCATCAATTACAATCAGACACTTTTTGCCTTCAATAGACATTTTTTTTAAAGCATCCTTAAGCGATTGTTTTTTATTAATTTCCATTTTTATAAATCGTAAAATTTCTTTGAAATATCTTTTTTACACATCTCGATAATTTTGTTAACAATTATTTTAGATGGTTTAGAAACATTTTTAATATTTTTTTTGCTTTGCTTCTTTTGTTGTAAAACTTTTTCTATCTTATTTTTCAATTCACTTTTATTAAATGAGCTATTTACAGTGGTTTTTTCTTGATCTCTTCCTTCCTGTCGTTTGCCAATATTAATAGAACTTACTCCCATTATTGGAGCTTCAATGATGCCACTGGAAGAATTCCCTACAACACATTTAGTAAATCTCATTAAACTGTAATAAAGTTCAAAGCCTAGAGATTCAAAATATGCAATATTTTCAAAGTCTTTAATTTTTTCTTTCAGAAGTTTTTTTACTTCATTGCCTAAGAAATCTAAATTTGGAGACGTAAATAAAACTGATACATTTTCTAATTCGCCCAAAACATTAATAAAGTTCATCAGATTTTGTTTATTCTTTTCTTCACTTCCAATTTCAGGATGAAATGTAGCAAGAATTACATTTTGTTTGAGTTTTAACTTCAATCTTTTTTCAAGTTCTGACTTTTTAAGGAACTTAACATGACTGATTGACTCCCTTGCAAGCGGCCCGACATTAAATACTTTTCTTGGGTTCTCACCTAATTGAATAACTCTTTTTCTGTAATTTTTACTTGCTGTGAAATGAAGGTATGAAAATTTAGTTATGCTATGTCGATAGGCATCATCATATGCACCAAGTGTTAATTCTCCACCATGCAGATGAACAACTTTTATACCTTTCATATGTGCAGTAACAGCAGCACAAAAAATTTCATATCTATCTCCCAACAGCACAACCACATCAGGTTTGATTTTTTCATATGCTGCAAAGAAGCCATCAAAGGATTTTTTAAAATTATCTTTTACACCTTTTGAATCTGTCTTATCAAGAATTTTGAAACTATAACTTATTGGAATTTTATCTTTTTTGAAATGATTAATTGTTTCACCTTGAGATTTAATCGTATGTGAGCCAGTAACAATGACACTTGTTTTCACACCCTTACTTTTTCTTGATAGACACTCTTTAATTGAAGGTAATAGGAGGCTGTAATCAGCTCTAGTAGAGGATACAAAACATATACTAGTCTTCATAAAAACCTCCATTTGGAATTTTTATAATTGAATCTTTAGAAAAGTCTTGTTCTGCCTCTTTTCCAATAACATCATTCCAGTTTTCAATTGATATACCAGAGCTCGTCCTTTTTGAAGTAATATTTTCTTTAGAAAATTGTTCACCTTTTTTAATATTTTTAAGAGCAACAATGTATCTTCTAGCATGTTTAATGTTTCTTAATTCACTTTTAGATGGTACTTTTCTATTTTTTCCAAGAAAAATTTCAGTATCTCTAATATCCTTAACAAATTTCGTAAACTCATCGGGATCCATACTTGCTTTATGATCGGGTCCAGAAAGATTTTTGTTTGTTGTAATATGTTTTTCGATAACTTTTGCCCCCATACAAACTGCACCCATTGATACATTATTTCCTAGTGTGTGATCTGAATATCCAATCCTACATCCAAAATTTTTCTTAATTTCTTCTATTGCTCTTAAATTTACATCTTCAATTTTAGTTGGATAATCTGTATTGCAATGGAGGATAATTATTTTATCTTTAGTTATTTTTTTGCCTTTTAGTAGAATTTCCAATGCCCTGGATATTTCATCTATAGTGGACATACCAGTTGATAGAATCAATTCAACCTTTTCTTTTGAAATCCTCTCAAGATAAGGCACATTATTAATTTCTCCTGATGGAATTTTGATAAAATCAAGTTTTAAATCGATCAGAAATTCTAAGGATTCATTATCAAATGCAGATGCCAAAAAACCAATTCCTATTTCGTCAGCATAATTTTTTAGATCTTTAAATACATTAAAATCGAATTCAAGATTTTCTAACATCTCTTTTTGAGATTCGTTTTTATCATCTTTTTTTTGATATTCTGCTTTTTTAGCTTCGGCAGTTGAAAGAAGTTCACTTTTAAAAATTTGAAACTTTACGTAATCAGCACCTGAATCTTTGGCTACATTTATAAGTTCTTTGGCAATTAAAACATCTCCGTTATGGTTTACTCCTGCTTCTGCAATTATTATTGTACTCATTTCAATACTGTTCCAGATGGCACATTTTCAGAAACATATTTTCCTGCAGAAATTACACAGCTATCACCTATTGATATACCATTTTTTATAACTGCACCACTCCCAATAAATGTTCCTGCTCCTACATCAACATTTCCATTAATAATCGAACCAACTGATACATGGCAATCGTTAGAGATATTACAATCATGTTCAATTATTGAGCCAGTATTTATTATGCAATTATTTCCTATACTTACATTAGCGTTAATTATTGCTTCCTTAAAAATAAAGACACCCTTTCCTAAAGAAGTGTATTTGCTCAAATTTGCTTGAGAAGAAATTACATTTATTAGGTCAAATCCATCTAAACTTAATTTTTTAAAAAGATTTTTTCTTGGCTCACAAGTTTTTATTTGGCCAATCCCAATAACTGCTTTTGAACTAATTTTCATAAGATCATCTGTTTCTGAAAAGATTTGGATTTCTGGCGATGAATTAAATTTGATTATATTTTTTTCTAGAGCCTCGTCAGATTTTTTAACAAAACCTGCTATTTCATGACCCTCACATTTTAGAACTTCGAAACAAGAGACTGCATGACCTCCACATCCAAAAATAAGGACTTTACTCATTTATGACTCCTGAAATATATTTTATATCTTCTTCATTAAGACCAACAGAAGAAGGCAAGCAAATACAGTTATTTGCTTGTTCAATTGCATTTGTAATATCAATCTCTTCAAAATGTTTTAAATATTCTTGCTCGTGACATAATTTCCAAATTGGTCTTGCTTCGATACCATTGTCGTTAAGTCTATTTAAGATCCCATCTTTATTCCCGTTTAAAACTTTTAAAATATTTAACCAATTATTATTTCTGGCGTAATCAGGAGTATCCATGATTTCAAATTTCTCATTCTCTTTGAAGTATTTTTTATATAAGTTATGAATATCATTTTTCTTTTCTAAAATAGCTTTTAAATTTTCTGCCTGTGCAAGCCCTAAAGCTGCATTAATATTGCTTAATCGATAATTAAACCCCATTTCATTATGAACATAATTAAAAGAATCATCTTTTGCTTGTTTAGATAAGTAATCAACTTTTTTAAAAGAATGTTCTGAAGCAGTGAGAACAGCTCCACCAACTCCCGCAGTGACGATTTTATTTCCATTGAATGAAATACAGCCAAAATCACCGATTGTGCCTGTATGCTTCCCTTTAAAATCTCCTGATGTATATGTGGTACCAAGGCTTTCAGCTGCATCTTCAATTATTAAAATATTTCTTTCCTTACAAATTTTTATCAGTTTTTCAAAATTACAAGCATTACCCCAAACATGCACCACAATTATGGCAGCAACTCTTTTTCCAGTTCTTTTATTAAAAGTTTCACTATTTTTTTGTTCACAATTATTTTCTAAAAAATTAATCACCTTATTTTGGTCAATATTGAAAAATTCATCGCTATCAAAAAATACAGGAGAAGCTTTT
Source organism: SAR86 cluster bacterium (assembly GCA_023703535.1). NCBI lineage: Bacteria > Pseudomonadati > Pseudomonadota > Gammaproteobacteria > SAR86 cluster bacterium. The sequence goes on along the minus strand of CP097967.1, from coordinate 827,351 downwards.
GAATAAAGAATTGAATTTATTGATGAGATGAATGTTAGTGTTGGTGCTAGCACTTCATCACCACTTTTAACACCTGCAGCTGTTAAAGCTAAATGAAGAGCAGATGTTCCATTCATGCATGCGACAACATAAGGAGAGTCAGTTATTTCTCCAATTGAGCTTTCAAATTTTTCTAGATATTTGCCACTACCACTAATCCAAGTAGATTCTATTGCATCCCGGACATAGTCTTTTTCTTTACCAAAGAAAAAAGGTTCTGAAAGAGGTATCCTTTTAGACATTATATTCACCCATTTTTTCAGATGAATTATCTTTTAACCATTTAATTGTTTCCTCTAAACCTGAGTCTAAATCAAATTTTGGTTGCCATTCTGTAGCAGCCATTATTTTTGAGTTATCACAATTAAGTCTCTCAACTTCACTATTTTCTGGCCTTTTTCTTTCGTCCTGACCAACAATTTTGTATTCCTTTCCTAATATTCCAGCAATTTTTGAAACCAATTCCTTAATAGAAATTTCTTCATTCATTCCAATATTAACCTCTTCTCCAATTAGCTTTGCTGACTCCATTATCTGAAGAAAACCAGAACAGGTGTCCTCTACATAAGTAAAGTCCCTTGTAGGTTCAATATTTCCTAAGTTAACTTCGTTACCAACGATAAGTTGTGAAGTAATATTAGGTATAATTGCCCTTGAGGATTGTCTTGGACCATAAGTATTGAAAGGTCTAACTATCTTTATGGGAAGATCAAAAGATTTATGAAAGCTAATTGCTAATTGATCAGCTGCTATTTTTGTTGCAGAGTAGGGTGATTGCCCTACCTTTGGATGATCCTCATCCATTGGAATTTTTTGAGCAGTTCCATAAGTCTCACTGGTACTTGTTATAAGGATATTTTCAACACTTTTTTCTCTAGCCGATTGAAGCACATTATATGTCCCCTCAATATTTGTTTTGATATATGCAAGAGGTGAGTTGTATGAATATGGAATCCCAATTAATGCAGCTAGGTGAAATATACAATCCACATTTTGCATTGAATTACTTACACTATCAAAATCTCTTATATCACCAAGAACCATTTCAAAATTACCTTTATGTTTTGAATTCTCAAGCCATCCCCAATGATTTTCTGAGTTATATCTATCAAAAGCTATAACCTCGAATCCCTCTTCAACACATCTTTCAGTTAAGTGGGAACCTATAAATCCCGCAGCTCCCGTTATTAGAATTTTTTTCATAAATTTACCTTGTAATATTCTTTGTACCAGTCAATAAAGTTTTTCACTCCAATTTTAATGGATGTTTTAGGTTCATAACCAGAAAAATCTTTCAAACCAGAAATATCTGCACTAGTATCTGGCACATCTCCAGGCTGAAGGGGCATTAAATTTCTTTTTGCTCTTTTTCCAAGATTACTCTCAATCTCATCAATAAAATCTTCAAGATTTTCTGGTTTTCCTCTTCCAAGATTAAATATAATGCTTTTACAGAAAGATCTAGAAGGATCCTTCGAATCGAAATTTGAATCGATCAATTCTTTTTTTGAAATAGATGATAAATAGATTCCCTCAACAATATCATCGACATATGTAAAATCTCTGCTGTGATTGCCGTTGTTGTAAACATCAATTTCTTTATCTTCAAGTATATTTTTTGTAAATTTAAACAATGCCATATCAGGTCTGCCCCATGGACCATAAACAGTAAAGAATCTTAATCCAATGCATTCTGTTCCATAAAGATTTGAATAAGCATGCGCCATTAATTCATTTGTTCTTTTAGATACGGCATAAAATTGAAGAGGGTGATCAACTCCATGTGATTCTTGAAAAGGTTGTCTAATATTTCCACCATAAACAGAGCTTGTAGATGCATATAATGTTCGAACTAAGTTTTTGCTATCTTTTGCAAATTCCATTATGTGCAAAAAAGAGTCGATATTAGCTTTTATATAATCCTCTGGATTTGTAATTGAGTGTCGGACTCCTGCTTGCGCAGCAAGGTTTATAAACAATTCTGGATTTATCTCATTATATTTATTTTTAATTTCAACTTTTGATATATCAGCTTTAATGAAATTAAAATTTTTATCTTGTTCTAATATTTTATTTCTATCCTCTTTAAGATTTGGGTCGTAATAATCATTAAGATCATCTATTCCATATACTTCAAACCCTTCTTTGAGAAATCTTAGTGCAGTATGAAAGCCAATAAAGCCTGCAGAACCTGTAATAATAACTTTTTTCATCTATTCTTTTTTTATGAAAGGGAATTATCACATGATAATCACTAAAAATGCAGAAAATTGGGATAAATATGCTAATTTCTCTTACATAAAGCCGTTTTAGAGGCTCATTTCATTGAGACTTTAATGTTTAAGGTATAAAATCCACATACTATGCGACTTATACTTATTTTAATTGCCTCTTTTTTATCACTAAAAATGGGCTCACAAAACCTTTCACAAGAAAATTTAAATTATTTGAATATGCTGCCACCTGAGGCTAGAGCACAGGTTATAGGACAATTAACTGCTGGAGATGCTGGAGCAGGGATGTTGGGCATGGGAATGATGGCTACAATGCCTCCTGTCGCTAGTTCATTATTTGATAAAACTGAGAACACTTATGCATCAACATTGCTTGGTTCAAAGAGAAAATTTGGATACGACTTTTTTACAAAAACTCCAAGTTCTTATGCTCCTCTTATAGATTTACCAATACCTAATACTTATCAAATCAATCCAGGCGATATTTTAGAGGTAATAACTGTAGGAGCAGATCAACTTAAAAGGCAGTTGAGAGTAGGTCTAAATGGTGTTCTTCAAATGCCTGTAATAGGTGATGTACAAATTGCAGGATTAACTCTTGAACAAGTAAACATCAAGGTTAACGAAATATATTCAAAAACTTCTCTTGGAACTGAAGTAATAATTTCTATGCAAGATTTACAGCCATTTCAAGTTTTTGTATTAGGAGCTGCAAAAAATCCTGGAGCATACACCGTAAATCCCCTAACAACTGCATCAAATTTATTAATTCTATCCGGCGGGGTAGAGGATTATGGCTCATTAAGAAACATGCAAATTAAAAGAGGGGAAGAAACATATCCATTTGATTTTTATAAACAGTTAATTTTTGGAGACAGATCAGGTGATAAGACTTTAAGACCAGGTGATACAGTATTCATTCCACCTGCTATCAACTTTGTTGAAGTTAAAGGAAAAGTCAATAGACCTTTAACTTATGAAATAAAGAAAACAGATACTATTAGTGACATTCTTACATTTGCACAAGAAGCGCTTTTTGATGCTGATATGGATAGATTGGTAATTAATTATGTTGATCAAGATCAGATTACAAACAAACAAATATCTGCTTCAGATCAATTTGAAGATGTAACAAAAATTTTATCAATGGATATAAGAGGCAAAGGTTTGGAAACAAACCTAAACCCAGTTGTAGTGGGCCCCGTAAAGCAAAATGATTTCATTTATTCAGAAAATATTAAATTAAATGAGCTTATAAAAAATCTTGAGTTTGCTGACAATGTCTATCCTTTCTTTGGAGTGGTAATGAATGATGTTGGAAATTTTAAGCTTTCTCCATTTAGCTTATCTGATGCAGATACCTACAGAGATATTGAAGTGAAGCCTAATTCAGTCATAAGATTTTTTGCTAATGAAGATATTAAAGTATTTAACGATCTTCTTCAGGAATCAGCGGAGGACTTGGATAAACTTGAGAATAGATTGCTTAAGAGCTTTTTTGAAGTTGTGGCAGTTGAATCCGTAGAAGAATCTGATCTGTCTGCTCCACAGCCACAAACATCCAATGCGTTAAAAAGGGAAATAGAAAAGAGATTTAATGAAAACTTTATTGAGGATTCAGTTCAATCTAGATTTGAATCTCAGATTGTCGGCGAAGATGCTCTTGAAGACTATAAAAATCAAAGAGAGCTAGAACAAAGAAAGATGGCTGATGCAAGCTCTAAACTCCTTAAGTATGAATTTTTACTTACAAATCCAGAAATATTTAAACTTTTGAAATCACATGCAATTACAGTTGAGGGAGAGTTTACAAGAAATGGACTGTATCCAGTTTTTGGATCGGTTGAGATAAATAAAATTATAGATTTTATTGGCGGTTATACCCCAATGGCAGAGAAAAGTATGGTCGAATATATCGACTTATCAAACAATATCTCTGTTTTATCACCAGATAAAAGATATTTGGTTAAAAATCCTATAAATGCTTCACTCACTGTTCCTTCAATAAGCTCTAAATATGTAAGAGTTAAGGTTATGGGAGAAGTAAATAATCCTGGAGAATATACATTGCTTCCGGGCACTACACTCGAAGAGCTTTACAGACGATCAGGTGGATTAAAAAGTACTGCATCAAGCAAATCTATTTTCCTTTCAAGAGCATCAGTTAAAAGAGCAGAAAAAGAAGCTTTAGAAAACTCAAAGAAAAAGTTATTGGATGGAATCTTTTACAATCTTACAAACGCAAATTCAGCACAAACAGGTGGTTCAGTCGGAGAACTTGTTTCCATATTCAATTTAGCTGATCAAACTGAACCTATTGGCAGAGTTGTTGGAGATCTATCACCTGAGAGCAAAACTGCAAAAGAATTGATTCTAGAGCAAGATGATGAGATATATGTTTTTAATAAACCACAAATTATAAGTGTTATAGGTGAAGTGAACTCCAGTTCAACACTTGTTTTCCAAGACAATAAAGACCTTAATTTTTACATAGAATCAACTGGAGGATTTACTAAATATGCCAATAAAAGAGAGGTATACGTAATTTCCTCTGATGGAACAGCTAGACCAGTTAGTGGAAATTACTTCTCTTCAGACTTCTATAGACTGGCGCCAGGCGATACTATTGTAGTGCCGAAGAAGCTGGGGGGAATTTCAGGATTACCATTAGTACAGGTCATTACAAGATCAGTTTCAGACATTGCTTTTGCTGCAGCATCTTTAAATGCTATAAGTGATTAAAGTAAAATATAATACTTCATGAAAAAGCTTATTCTACTTTTTGCAGTTGCGTTTAATTTAAATTCAAATGAATTTTTAACAGGCTCTCTAGTTGATTATTCTGGGCTTATTAAAATGCCTAATGCAAGGTTTAATAATGAGGGCAAGGTATCATTTAATTACTCAAGATACGATCCTTATGGAAAGTATGTTTTTCAATTTTCTCCATATGACTGGTTTGAAGGTGCTTTATTCTATACAGATATCAATTCATTAGGTTATCCAGACTTCGAAAGAGGACCTGGAGGCATGCAATCTCAAAAAGATAAAGGCTTTAGTTTGAAAGCAAGGCTTTTTAAAGAGGGTGAATGTTATGGCCTAGATTACGCATTCTGTGAGTATTTGCCTAATGTAGCAGTTGGACTAGTAGATTTTGCTGGCACATCATTAACAGCATCTGAATATGTAGTTGCAAGTAAATCATTTGGAAGGTTTGATCTTACTGCAGGTCTAGGTTGGGGAGCTCTTGGCAGTACTGACAACATTGGTGGAAATCCTCTTTCAATATTAACTGATAAGTTTGATCAAAGGGGTAGTGGTTACAGTTTGGGACTTATGGGAGGTGTTCCAGGAGTATCAACATGGTTTAGAGGCACTACTTCAGTATTTGGTGGCGTTGAATATGTAATTCCAAAAGCTAGATTTTATCCTGTGAATTCTAAGATCAAATTAGAATATGACAGCATTGATCATGAATTAGCTGATTTTTGTAGGGAATGTGAAGGAGATAGGTTCGAATCTTTAGACTCACCAATAAGTCTTGGATATGAGGTGATAGTAAACAAGAATTTAAACTTCGGTCTTTATTATGAAAATATGTCTCAACTTGCTTTTAGATGGCAGGCTGGTTTTAATTTTGCAAAAAAGAAAGATCCAGTACTTCTAAATACCCAAGGTGATTATTCAGATTTTGAGTACAAAGTTTACTTATCATTATTAGAAGATCTAAACTCAAATGGAATTTTAGTACAAAAAGCGCATTACGATGAAAAGGAAAAAACACTATACATAAATTATGCTCAAAGCCTTTATAACAATGAAGATGATGCCAGACTTGTAGTTGAAGATTACGTTAGAGGAAAATACAGCTTCATTAAAAACGTAGTTACTGTCCCGCAATTTGGTCCTTACGTACTTTTAGCACAAAACACCGATGTAACTTTTGATTGGGATAAAAAGTTTGAAGATGGATACATTGCTAATAATAAAATTCAAGATTTTAAACCAATTATAAAATATCCAGTCTTCACATATGGTTTCAGACCAGGGTTTAAAACTCATGTTGGTTCGGTCAATAAATTTGCATTTAGAGAGTTATCATTGAATGTAAATTTTGTTGCTCTTTTTAATAGGCACCTCGAATTTAATACGCTTTATACGTACCCTTTAACTGATGATTACAAGAAATTAAATTACTTTCCTGAGACTACGAGGTTAGAACCTGTTAGGGTTTTAATACAGCAATATCTAAAACAAGGAAAAGAGGGTTTTGAGTTTGCACAATTGGATTATGTTAGAGGCTTTAAAAATGGTCATTACGTTTTTGCTTCAGCCGGACATTTTGAGCTTATGTTTGGAGGACTAAGATTAGAGTATTTATATAAACCATATAACAGTAAATTTGCTATAGGCTTTGATACCGCAAGAGTGAGGCAAAGAGCATTTGATAAGTCATTATCAGGTTTTAGAGAATATGAAACAACAACTTCAAATATTAATTTTTATGCAAGAGAGCCATTTTTTAAATTAAATTTAAAGTTATCCTATGGTAAGTACTTAGCTAAGGATGTTGGTTATACGGTAGATCTATCAAGGTCATTTGATAATGGTTCTAGAATGGGCGCCTTCTTTACAAGAACAGATGTTAGTTTTGAGGATTTTGGAGAGGGAAGTTTTGATAAAGGTATTTACGTCATGATACCTGTAGATTTTTTCACTCTTTTTAGGTCTAAAAACTATAGAGCTGCCGGTGTTGTTGGAACAGGTTATAGGCCTCTAACTAGAGATGGCGGCGCAAAAATTGCTATGAACCGTGAACTGTATTTCATGGTTGAACAATCATCAATCTTCGACTAAAAACTTTCTACTTATTTTCCTTTTTCATTTTAGTTGTCTGCACCCCTGAAATCTTGAAATAAACATTCACCAATGAATATTCATTATTCGTAGTGATCCTAAATTTAAATGAACTTCCTCATCAAAAGGTGAATATTTTTTTAGCTCTTAAAAAAGCTACTTTTAGAGCCACACATATCATTAAATCTCTTCTTATAGAGATGTCTGCTTATTAGATTTATACAGTTTCCCTTGAGGTAATGATCAAAATATTAAAACTATATCCAAAAAAAAAGAGCATCCTAAGATGCTCTTTTCAATATTTATTAACTTACTACAGTTGCGCTGTTGTATCAGTATCAGTCGCAGTACTTGTACCTGTTGATGTGGTACTTGTAGTTGTAGTAGTTGTAGTTGTGCTAACCACTTCCGGTGCCGGTGTTGGCGCTGGTGTAGGAGCCGGTGTTGGCGCTGGTGTAGGCGCTGGTGTCGGAGCCGGTGTTGGCGCTGGTGTCGGAGCCGGTGTAGGCGCTGGTGTCGGAGCCGGTGTAGGCGCTGGTGTAGGCGCGGGTGTCGGAGCCGGTGTTGGCGCTGGTGTCGGAGCCGGTGTTGGCGCTGGTGTAGGAGCCGGTGTAGGTTCTGGATCATCATCGTCAGCAAGTTGTGATGCTGCAACTAATCCCGCTAGAGCACCTGCAATTTGCCCTACAGATAGATTATCAAGTAATCCACCGTCTTCAGATGAATCTTCATCTACTTCTACTTCATCCTCAACAACTGCTTCATCATTATTCGTTGCGGCTGTTGATGCTTCCTCGTCAGCTACTAGCTGTGCGTATGGCAAAAATGCTATTGCCAAAATTATTCTTAAAATATCTTTCATATTGTCAGTCTCCTAAGCTACCGTGTTTCTCCTAAACAACAGTTTATATCCTTATAGTTAGAATCGCAAATAATAAGTTGAAAAAACGAAAATGTAAATAATTTAGCATCTACATTTGGGTTTTAAGTCAACTATCCTCTAGCCCCCTAACAAGACGATATCTGTTTATATTAGACATTAACAACAATATTGCAAGCAAAATGCCAGTAAAAACTAAATTACATTTATGTGAAATTTTTATTGAATTAAAAGAATCATCTTGAAATTAATAACTACTTATGTTCCAGACAATTATTTTTCCTTGGGAAAGTATATGAATTATAATGTTTTCGATTTTTCATTTATGTAATGAAAGAGAATAATTTGGATTAAAATCAAATGACTGTTTTTCTAATATCATTATTTGTAGCAAGCTCTCTAATATTTCTTGACATGTTTCTGGTGCGTGCTGGCATTAAAAACCTGAGAGAGTCTCCTCAAACCTTACACAAACAATCTGTCTCAAGATTTGGCGGCATTGCTATATTTTTATCCCTTCTAATAGCTTCAAATATATCAGATGAAAGTGAATACGAGTTTTTACGAAATTTACTTCTTTGCACATCTCCAGTATTCCTGGTGGGATTTATTGATGATATGAAAATCTCTATTCCACCCTTTGTTAGATTGATGTTAATCATCCCATCTTCATTATTGTGTTATTACTTTCTAGGAACTAAAGCTGAAAGTTTAGAAATTCCATTTATAGATCTACTTTTTCAATATGAAATTTTTGTAATTATATTCATTTGCATTGCCTTATCTGGAATGATTAATGCATTCAATATGCTCGATGGAATAAATGGGTTGTTATTGTTATTTTGCCTTTCAACATGTATTTCAATAATTGTATTTCCTCAAAGCTCCACTTCATTGGAGTTTTACTACTATCTTGTGGCTTTGTTTTCATCAATTTTGGGGATATTTATTTTAAATTTCCCTTTAGGAAGAATTTTCCTTGGAGATGGTGGCGCATATTTTTTGGGTGCTGCAATCTCAGTGGGCCTCATCAAGTACTATCAATCAAATGATTTATCACCTTGGTATGTTCTTTTGATGTTGATTTATCCACTGACTGATGTGATATTTTCTATAGCAAGGAGAATTATTTCTAAATACTCTGCTCTTGAACCAGACAATAAACACCTACATCATCTTATTTATAGAAGGGTAAAAAAAATGAGTTTCTCATCTGAGAACCTGAATCACAGTTTAGTCACTTTGCTAACTTTTGTGCTGTACTTTCCCTTTTTGCTAGGCGCTAACTATTTTTCTCAAGATACCTCGATGCTTCAAATCCTTTGTTTGATATTCTTTATGTTTTATCTTTTTATTTATTTTTTATTGGCGCCCAAGGATTTTTTCTCTAAAACATGAATTTGTTAGTTACGGGTGCGGCAGGCTACATCGGAGCATCATTTTCCTATGAGGCATTAAAAAAAGGCTTTAGGGTTTATGGTTGTGATAATTTTATTAATTCCGATGAAACAAATATAAAGATACTAGAGAGCAAGTTCCCAAATGATTTCATATTTGAAAAAATTGACTTATCTACTGAACTAGAAAAAGTTAAAAATTTTATTTCTAATAAACAAATTGAATGTGTTATTCATTTTGCCTCATTAAAATCTGTTGAAGAATCTGAAAAAATTCCTAATGAATACTGGAGAAATAATCTTGACTCAACTTTTAATGTTCTTAAAGCAATGGAGGATGAGGGATTAAAGGCTTTAGTTTTTTCTTCGTCTGCATCAGTTTATGGACAATCAAAAATACAACCACTGACCGAGGACACAAATCTTATTCCTGAATCAACTTATGGTAAAACTAAGCTGGCAATTGAGTTCATCCTCAAAGACCTTGCAGAAAAAAGCCTCATTAACGTTGCCAGTCTAAGATACTTTAATCCTATTGGCTCTCACAAAGATGGCTTGATCGTTGAAAGTATCTCGGATAATCAGAGCAATATAATGCCGAAAATTATTAGAGTTGCTCTTGGTGTAGATAAAAAATTTACTGTATTTGGCAATGATTATGAAACAAATGATGGCACTGCTGAAAGGGATTATATACATATCGAAGATTTAATTTCTGGACACTTAGATGCTGTAAAGTTTATTTTGCATAGTAAAGGATTTATTGAGCTTAATTTAGGGACAGGAAAAAAAGTTTCAGTATTAGATTTACTGAAAACCTTCATGGCTGCTAGTAGAAAAGAGGTGCCTATAGAATTTTCCTCAAGAAGAGCAGGTGATGTTCCTGTATGTTATGCAGATCCAACTAAATCAAATAAAATGATAAGTTGGAAATCAAAGTTTGGTCTAAAAGAAATGTGCGAAGACTCTTGGAGGCCCTTTCAAAATAGTGATGAATTTAAAGGAAAATCTTAGTATTGCAAAAGAAATAGCTCGTGAAGCAGGAAATTTCCTTCTTGATAATAAAAATAAGACAAAACAAATTTTTTCTGAAGAGGGCAGAGATATAAAGCTTGAAATTGATAGAGCTACAGAAACAAGAATTAAAAAATCACTTAAAGATACTGGAATTCCAGTGCTTGGAGAAGAGTTTGGAGGAAATTCAATTTCAGAAAATTCTTATTTATGGGTAATAGATCCTCTAGATGGCACTTCAAATTATTTCAGAGGACTTGATCAATGTTGTGTGTCAATTGCACTTCTCAAAGGTACAGAAGGGTTAATTGGAGTCATTTATAATTTCAATACCGATGAAATGTTTGAGTCAGCAAAAGGAATGGGGGCATTTTTAAATGGTCAAAAAATCAAGGTCTCAGATGTAGATAAAAGAGAGAAGGGATATCTGACAACAGGCTTCCCTTCTTCTAAGGAAATGAAAGTTAACGAAGAATTTATATCTTTGCTAAAGGAATTTAAGAAGGTAAGAATGTTTGGAAGCGCAGCCTTATCTTGCGCATACATCGCTTCTGGAAAATGCGATTTTTATACTGAAAAAGGAGTGTATATATGGGACTTTGCTGCAGGGATTTCTTTAATCGAAGAAGCAGGAGGTTCAGTAAATTTTGAAGAGATTTCAGAGAGCAGGTATTCTGTTAGCTTTTCTAATGGAAAAATATGAAGATTGCTGTAGTTGCTGATAAAAAGTCAGGTCATTTAACACAGTGTCTAGGCTTAAGAGATGTGATTCAAGATTATGATCATGAAAAAGATGTCCTATTTTTGGGAAAAGATTTTATCTCTTTGCCTGGGTTTCTAGAGAAGCTTTTTACTTTTTTTAAAGAAAATTTTTATTTATTTATTCTTAGATTGCTAAATCCAAGCATTGGTGACAAAAAGTATGATCTAGTTATATGCTCTGGTTCCAGAACTGTGATGCCTGCATATCTTGTATCTATTAAAACGAAGGCAAAAATTGTCTACATTGGTACTCCTAAATTTAGGGTGATGAAAAAATTTAATGGAATAATTTCAACAAAAGAAGACATCAGTTCTGCTTTTAAAGTTATTTCAACTGTAATTCCACCTACAAAATTTAAACCTTATTCAAAAAAAATCGAACCTAAAAAACAGAGTTTAGTAATGCTTGGTGGTGATGGTAGTGGCTACGACTATGGTGAAAAAGATTGGTATAGACTCTCTTATGAATTTAAAAATATCAATACTACTTTTTTAAATTCACGAAGAACTCCAAAATTTGCATGGGCAAATCTTAAGGAGAATGCTGGAAAAAAACACGAATTCCTAGATCTAAAAGATACTTCATTTGAAATTTTACAAAATGCCATAGATTCGCATTCCAACATATTCGTAACTGCTGATAGTACCAGCATGATTTTAGAAATTATCTCAAGGGGATATTTCGTAAATGTCATTGAGCTTAGAGGCCCTTTAAAAAGAGAACATCACCACGACATAATCGAAGGTTTCGAAAAAAAAGGGATATTGAAAATCTTGAGATTGAATGAACTTCATCATTCAAAAGATAAGTATGAGGGCGGTGTTCATAGTTTTGTTACTGAATATAGACAAAAGCTTAGAGAACAGTTAATAAAATTAGTATGAGATCAGTTTGTTGGTTTAGAAACGACCTTAGAGTTGAGGATAATCCTGCTCTCTATAATGCTTGTCTTACATCAAAATCAGTCATTGGAATTTTTATTGTTACTCAATCTCAATGGAAAGAGCACGATGATGCAAAAGTAAAAATTAATTTTTGGTTTAGGTCATTATTAAAACTCAGAGATAGCTTAGAGAAACTTAACATCCCGTTAGTTATCTTAGAAACTAAAGATTATGAGAATATAGCAGAAAAAATTTTGAAATTTTCTCAGGATAATAAAGTAGATAATCTCTATTTTAATAATGAATATCCAATTAATGAGCTAAGAAGAGATAGAAAAGTTTTTTCTAAACTTAAAGAAAAAGGTATAGGGGTTTTTAATTATCATGATCAAGTAATACATGCTCCTGGAACTTTAAAAACACAAAGCGATACAAACTTTAGTGTCTACAGTCCTTTTAAGAGGAAGTGGTTTGCTGAACTTAAAGATGAGCAACTTAAGCTCTTGCCAATACCTGAAAAAAAAGAAGCTTCAGATCTAAAAAGTACAGACATTACTGAATATATTTCTCAAAGTGATACTTCTAATTCTCATTACTGGGAAACTGGTGAAGAATTTATTCAAGAAAAAATTAAAAGTTTTCTTTCAACTAAAGGCTCAAAGTATAAAGAGGATAGAAATTTTCCAAGTATAGAGGCAACATCAAAACTATCACCCTACATAAATTCTGGAATAGTTTCATCAAAATGGTGTCTTGTTAAGGCAATGGAAAATAATAATGGTTTCTTAGATGAGGGCGATAAAGGTATCGTACATTGGGTATCAGAGATTCTTTGGAGAGAGTTTTATAAACATATAATTTATAACTTCCCTAAAGTTTCGATGGGAAAACCATTCATATCAAATACTTCCAATATTAAATGGAATATTGATGAAAGTGCACTGAATAGATGGAAAAAAGGGGAAACAGGAATACCTATTGTTGATGCAGGTATGAGAGAAATGAATGAAACAGGTTGGATGCATAATCGTTTGAGAATGATAACAGCAATGTTTTTGAGTAAAAATCTTCTTATCAATTGGCAAGAGGGTGAAAAGTATTTTATGGAAAATTTAGTTGATGGTGACATAGCATCTAATAATGGAGGCTGGCAATGGAGTGCTTCAACAGGCACAGATGCAGCCCCATATTTTAGGATAATGAATCCTGAAACTCAGTCCTTAAGATTTGATCCTAAAGGTGACTATATAAAGTTTTGGATACCAGAATTAAAAGATTGCCCAATAAGCGAAATTCATATGCCATCTGAGCCAGAGAAATATGGATATTTTAAACCTCTAGTTGACTTAAAAATATCGAGGCAAAAGGCAATAGAGGCATTTCAAGACTTAAAGAATTTATAATTTTATGAATGTTGATATAGCATTATGTTTCCTTATATAAGTTAAAATAGACACATGGATATAGATAAGTTTTACATCAATGGTGAATTCATCACTCCTGATGGCGATGAAAAAATTGATTTAATAAACCCATCAACTGAGGAGATTATTGGATATGTAATTTCCGGAAGCAAAAAGGATGTAGATGCCGCAGTTGCTTCTGCGAAGAACAGCTTTGAAATTGCCTCAAAACTATCTATTGAGGAAAGAAAGAAAATTCTTAGTGAAATCATTGAGGGAATGGAATCAAGAAGACAAGAATTTGCTGATGCAATATCAAAAGAAATGGGTGCACCAAAAAAAATATCTTATGGAGCTCAATTTGGTAGTGGAACAATCCATTTCAAAAATACTTTAACAGTTTTAGAGACCTTCGATTTTGATGAAAAGCATGACAATATTACTTTAAATAAATTACCAATTGGTCCAGTTGGAATGATAACTCCATGGAATTGGCCACTAAATCAAATGTGTACTAAAGTTGCTTCGGCAATTGCTGCAGGGACATCATTTGTAATTAAGCCTAGTGAAATAACACCTGGTGCAGCTCATCTTCTTGCTGAAGTTGTTGATAAGACTTCTTTACCAAAAGGAATTTTTAATCTTATACATGGTAGAGGAGATATTGTTGGTAGAGCAATGAGCCAACACGATGATTTAGAGATGATATCTTTCACCGGTTCAACTCGAGCTGGTATTGATATACAAAAACATGCTGCAGACAATATCAAAAGGGTCTCATTAGAATTAGGGGGAAAATCTCCAAATATAATCCTTGAAGATGCAGATTTAGAAAAAGCTGTTGAAATGGGAATCAAGCAATGCTTTTTCAACACTGGCCAGTCATGCTCATCACCTACAAGAATGCTCATACCTGAAAATTTGATCAAAGAGGCAACAGAATATGCATGCATTGCAACACAGAAAATGAAAACTGGAGATCCTAATAATGAAGAAACTTTTTTAGGCCCTATCTCAAATAAAACACAATTTGAGAAGGTGCAAGCACTAATTCAGAAAGGTATAGATGAAGGAGCTGAATTAGCCTTAGGTGGAGTTGACAGGCCAGATGGATTAGACAAGGGTTTTTATGTTAAGCCTACAATTTTCACAAATGTTAAAAATGAAATGCAAATAGCTCAGGAAGAAATATTTGGTCCAGTTATTTGCCTAATTCCATATAAAGACATAGATGAGGCAGTCGAAATTGCCAATGATACTCCGTATGGATTATCGAGTATGGTTTCTTGCTCCGATATAGACAAAGGACATGAAATAGCTAAAAGAATTCGAGCCGGACAAGTAATAGTCAATCGGATTTCGCGTGGGGATTATCCTGCACCATTTGGAGGATTTAAAATGTCCGGTAATGGAAGGGAGCACGGCACTTTTGGACTAGAGGAATATTTAGAAGTTCAAGCTGTAATTACTTAATCTAAAAATTCTGGCTCTTTTTCCCAAAGAACATCTAGAAGAGGCTGGATACTTGCAAAAGCAGATAAGTCATTTGCAACGTAGTCTCTAGTGTGAATTGCAACTTTATCAGGAATAACAATCGGCTCTCCAACCGCTTCAGCTAGCAGTTGAGATTTGCATGCCTCTTCCATGTTAAGAAAATACCAAAGCGTTGTCTCAACCATAGTTCCAGTTGTCAATATTCCATGATTCTGCAAGATAAGAAAATCTTTGTCAGCTAGAGCTTTCGCGATATTAATTCCCTCGTCAGGTCCATTTGCCACTCCATCATAATCTGTGAATGTTGCAGTTCTCTTATAAAATGCGCATGAGTCTTGAGTGATTGGTTTCAGTTCTTTGTTAAGTGTAGAAAATGTTTTGCCATACATTGGGTGAGCATGTGCTACCGCATTTATATCAGGTCTACTCTTATAGATATTAGAGTGAATCGATTGTGCAGCATCTCCTGTTCTTTCTTTTCCATAAACTAATTCACCATTTTGATTCATTAAACAAAGGTCAGAAACCTTCATTTGTGAAAAATGATATCCGAGTGGGTTTATCCAAAAGCAATCTTTAAATTCTGGATCTCTGAAAGAGATATGGCCTACTAAACCAAGGTCAAATCCGTGACTTGAAAATATTCTGTATGCAGCTGCAAGACGCTCCACACCATATCTTCTTTGCTCTTCAATTGATTTTGAATTTATGTCTACGCAACCAGAAAGACCCTTACCTTTAAAAGGTAGTTTACCCTTGGAAAGATCAATTTTCTTAGCAATAGGTGTATCTAAATTATCTGCAGTAGCCATATGGATTTATAATAAATTATAATTCATAAGAAATCATGAGTAAAAATCTAAAAACTAGAGTCGAGACTGACAGTCTTGGTGAGATTAAAGTCCCAAAAGATGCGTTATGGGGAGCACAAACACAACGTGCTATTGAGAATTTCCCCATAAGTGGAATTAAATTTAAATTTCCTTTTGGTCGCTCCTTTTTAAAAGCTTTAGGTGTAATTAAATATTCTGCAGCTATTGCAAACAATGATCTAGGAATTCTAAATAACAAAAAAAGCGAAGCAATAAAATCAGCAGCAAAAAAAGTAATAAATGGAGATGTTGATGATCATTTTCCTATTGATATTTTTCAAACAGGTTCTGGAACGAGCACAAATATGAATGCAAATGAAGTTATAGCTAATTTAGCCTCTGCAAAATTAAGGGATCAAATTAGCCCTAATGATGAGGTGAATATGAGTCAAAGCAGCAATGACACTATCCCTACAGCTATATGCATTAGCGCATTGTTAGATATGAAAGAATTATTACTACCTGGACTGGATGTTTTGATTAAGGAAATTGATAAGAAGGAGGTAAAGTTAAAAGGAGTAGTAAAAACTGGCAGAACACATCTTATGGATGCAATGCCAATAGAATTTTCTCAAGAACTTTCTGCCTGGTCTGCTCAGCTTAGAGGTTGTAAAAATTCACTTAATTCCTCCTTTAAAAGACTTTCTGAGCTGCCTCAAGGAGGTACAGCAATTGGAACCGGTATAAATTCACATAAAGACTTTCCAAAAGTTTTTTGCCAAGAAGTGAAAAAAACAATTGGTATAAGCGTGAAACCAGCAAGCAATTTTTATCAGCATTTAGCGGCACAAGATGTTGCAGCAGAAGCATCAAGTGCTCTTAAAAATTTAGCACTTGCTCTGATGAAGATTTCTAATGATTTGAGATGGATGAATAGCGGCCCTTTAACTGGTTTATCAGACATAGAGCTTGAAGCATTGCAGCCTGGTAGCAGCATAATGCCAGGAAAGGTTAATCCTGTCATTCCAGAGGCTGTTGCTATGGCAAGTGCAGATGTAATCGGGAATGATTTAACAATATCAATTGCTGCCCAAAGTGGAAATTTCCAACTGAATGTAATGCTTCCTGTTATTGCCTACAACCTTCTTAAAAGCATAAATTTACTTGGTAATGCAATGCCATTACTGGCAAAAAAATGTATAAAAACTTTCAAAGTAAACGAAAAGAATGTTTCAGAAAATTTAAATAGAAATCCAATACTTGTAACAGCTCTTAATAGGGTCATTGGTTATAAAAAAGCTGCAGAAATTGCAAAAAAGGCCTATAAAGAAAAGCGCTCAATAATAGACGTGGCAGAAGAAATGACAACGATTGAAAGAAGTGAACTTGAAACTCTGTTAGATCCAAAAAATCTAACTAAACCATATTTTTAAGATGCTTGAGAATAATAAGTGTGAAGCTTGCAGAATTGGAGCCCCAAAGGTTACTGATGACGAAAAAAAGACTTTTTTAAAAGAATTGCCAGATTGGAATATTTTGGATGACGGAGTAGAAAAACTTGTTAAAGATTTTAAATTCTCATCATATATGGAGGCTGTTGACTTTACTAAAAAAGTTGCAGAAATGGCAGATGAAGAAGATCATCATCCTAAAATCATTCTTGAGTGGGGTAAAGTTACCGTGTATTGGTGGAGCCATAAAATAGAAGGGCTACATAAAAATGATTTTATTTGTGCTGCCAAAACAGATTCCCTTGCATGAGTAGTGCATTAGTAGTTTATTCAGGTGGACTGGATTCATATACTCTTTTAAATAAAGCACTTCAAAATTTCAAAAAGGTCGAGGCTATCACTTTTGATTATGGTCAAAAGCATAAAAAAGAAATTGATTACGCAAAGAATAATTGTCTTGAATTAGGTATAAATCACAAAGTAGTAAAACTTGATATTGCTGATTTACTTTCAAACTCTGCCTTAGTAGGTGATTCAAAAATCCCTGAAGGGAACTATGATAAAGAAAAAATGAAACAAACCATTGTGCCAAACAGAAATATGATAATGATTTCGATTGCTGCATCACTAGCTATAAAGAATAAACTTCAATATCTATGGTATGCAGCACATGCTGGCGATCATGAAATTTATCCAGACTGTCGACCAGAATTTATTTCAAAACTAGGAGAAGTATTAAAAATTTGTGATTACCATGAAATTATTTTTGAAGCTCCCTTTAAGGGAATGACTAAAGGTGAAATTATAAAAGAGGGTCTAAATATGGATTTAGATTATTCTAAAGCCTGGACTTGCTATGAGGGAAAAGAGAATCCTTGCGGTAAGTGTAGCGCATGTCTAGAGAGGCAAAATGCATTTAAAATCAATAATATCGAAGATCCATTATGACCTATAAAATTAAAGAAATTTTCTTCACACAACAAGGAGAGGGAACTAATACTGGAAAAGACTTTGTCTTTGTAAGGTTTTCTGGCTGTAACTTGTGGAGTGGCAAAGAAAAAAATAGAGCTTCAGCAATTTGTAAGTTCTGTGATACAGATTTTTATGGGACAGATGGTATTAATGGAGGCGTTTACTCTGCAAAAGAACTTATAAAAAGAGTTAAATTGCTATGGTTAAGCACATCAAAACAAATAAGAGTTTTATGTACGGGCGGTGAGCCTTTACTTCAACTTGATAGTGATTTAATTTCTGCGTTTAAAGAGGAAGGTTTTTATATTGCTATCGAAACGAATGGCACTCTTCCAGCTCCTAAAGGTATAGATTGGATTTGTATGAGTCCAAAAGCCAATACAAATATAAAGCTTAAATCAGGAAACGAAATAAAAGTTATTCATCCCCAAGAAAATTATGATCCCAATGATTTTATGAGTTTTGATTTTGATGATTTTTATATTCAACCAATGGATTCAAAGAGTTATTCGAAAAATTTAAAAGCCTCTTTAGATTTTTGTATGCAAAATCCTAGATGGTCACTGAGCCTTCAAACACATAAAATTCTTGGAATAAAATAAAAGTCAAAAATACTCCAGCTAGCCATGAGCCAAATGCATGCTGCTCTTTATACTTTTGGGTGAATATTATTTTTAAAAGTAGTAATGATGAGGCAATGGTTATTAAATAAAGAATATTAGGGAAGCCAATGAAAAGAGAGATGCTGAAAATAAGTATGATGTCTCCTAAGCCCACTCCCTCTTTCTTTTTTATTAACAAAAACCCAAAGTAAATCAATAAAAGAAAGGCCATAACAATTAAAGGAGCAACAAAATTATTTAGAGAAATATTAGGAATGCTAATAGTCACCAATATAATAATTAGCAAGTTGAGTGTAATCGGAATTTCTTTATACCTTTCATCCAAGAAGATTAAAAATATTAATAAACTTATGAGAAGGCCAACGCTTATTTGATCAAAAAAGGCCATTATCGCACCAACTAAAATTCCCAAACTTTCTATGTAGAAATATTTCCTGCTGATTGGTTTGTTGCAGCAAGATGATTTACCTCGTTGAAAAATATAAGAGAAAAAAGGAATTAAATTGATTAATTTAAGTTGTTTTTCACAGTGATCGCACTTTGATCTAGCAGTAAGTATCTTTTTGTAACTTGTTGTAGTAAGAAATCTATAATTATCATAAATATAAGTTCCCCAGCTTGCGAGAATACTTCCCAACATTAAAAATACCGCTAACTTAAAGGCCATATGGAATCAAAATACCATTTGTTATATACTATATTATGGAAAAGGTACTTGCAGAAGCATTAACTTTTGACGACGTATTGGTTTTACCAATGCACTCTGATGTCCTACCTAAACAAGTTTTACTCAAATCTAGATTTACAAAAAACATTTCTTTAAATCTTCCCTTTTGTTCCGCTGCTATGGATACGGTTACAGAATCCAAAATGGCAATTGCACTAGCTTCTCTTGGCGGTATAGGAATAATTCATAAAAATAACTCTCCTGATGAGCAGGCATTAGAAGTTAAAAAAGTTAAGAAGTTTGAGAGTGGAATAGTGAAAGATCCTATAACAATTAAAAGTAGCAATACCATAGAGGAACTTAAACAGCTTACTTCTGAGTTAAATATATCAGGTATGCCGGTAGTCGATGAGGATGAATTAAAGGGAATTGTGACTGGCAGAGATTTTAGATATGCGAGAGATATGGAACAGACAGTTGCAGAAATTATGACTCCCAAAGAAAAACTTATAACTGTAAAAGAAGGAGAAAGTCAGGATGTTGTTAAATCACTTATGTACAAAAATAGAATTGAGAAAGTCCTTATTTTAGATGATCACAATAAACTCTCGGGAATGATAACAATGAAAGATATTGAAAAATCTATCGATTATCCTTTGGCTTCAAGAGACTCTGAAGGAAGACTCATTGTTGGTGCTGCACTTGGAGTAAGTAGTGATTTAATGGAAAGAGCAGAAAAGCTCTCAGCAGCAGGTGTAGATGTATTTGTTCTAGATAGTGCCCACGGTGACTCTGAAGGAGTTATAAATGCTGTAAAGGAAGTAAAAAAGAAATTTCCAAAGATTGAAATTATTGGTGGTAATGTTGCTACTGCAGAAGGTGCAAAAGCACTAATTGATGCGGGAGTAGATGCAGTGAAGGTAGGTGTTGGTCCGGGATCAATCTGTACTACTAGAATAATTGCTGGAGTTGGAGTCCCGCAACTATCAGCTGTGTTAAATGTTGTGCAAGCAGCTAAAGATATTCCAGTTATATCTGATGGTGGAGTAAGATTTTCTGGAGATATTGTAAAAGCTATTGGAGCTGGAGCAGATTCAGTAATGTTAGGCAGTGCACTGGCTGGAACAGAGGAAGCGCCAGGAGAGGTTGAGTTATATCAGGGCAGAAGTTTTAAAACTTATAGAGGCATGGGTTCAATCGGCGCTATGTCAAAAAGAACAGATGCAAATAGATATATGCAAGGTGAAGATATCGATACAGATAAACTAGTTCCTGAAGGAATAGAGGGTAGGGTGCCTTTTAGAGGTTGGTTAAAAGATGTTGTGTATCAGTTAGAGGGCGGTCTAAGACAGGGCATGGGCTATACAGGATCAAAAAATATTGAAGAATTAAAGAAGAAAGTACAATTCCAAAAAATTACTAGATCTGGTGTTTTAGAGAGTCATGTTCATGACGTCAGCATTACCAAAGAGGCACCAAATTATAGAGCAGATTAATGGAAAAAATCTTAGTTGTTGATTTTGGCTCTCAATACACTCAACTCATCGCACGCAGACTTAGAGAATTAAAAGTTTACTCAGAAGTCTGCCCTTGGGATGAGCTTCCTGCACTAGATGAAGTACAAGGTTTCATCTTATCTGGAGGCCCGGAAACATCAAATATAGAGGGAAATCCAACTATTAATGAATCTATTTTTAATTCGAATAAACCAGTCTTAGGAATCTGTTATGGGATGCAGGTTCTAGCTTTTCAGGAAGGGGGGAGTGTTGAGAATGAAGGGAAGAAAGAATTTGGTTATGCACAGGTCTCTCTTCAAAATAAATCATCTTTATTTTCTAATTTAGATAAGAATTTAGATGTTTGGATGTCTCATGGCGACAAAGTGACTTCTTTACCAGATGGTTACGAGACAGTGGCGGTATCTGATAATTCACCAATAGCAGCATTTGAAAACAGTGAAAAAAAATATTTCGGACTTCAGTTCCATCCTGAAGTAACACATACAAAAAAAGGATTAGAAATTATAGATAACTTTATTAAAGAATGTGATGTAGAGAGAAGATGGACTGAAGAGGATATTTTAAAAACTATTGCTGATGAAGTAGATACAAAAGTACAAGATGGCAAAGTTTTATTAGCTTTAAGTGGTGGTGTTGATTCTACTGTGTTGGCTAGTGTGCTTTACAAAAGTTTAGGTGAAAGACTCATTTGTGTAATGGTTGATCATGGCCTTTTAAGAAAAAATGAGGCTCAAAATGTCGTCCAGAATCTAGCAGAAAAGATTGGCCTTGAAGTTAATCTAGTTAATGCACAGGATAGATTTCTTAGCGCCCTTAAAGGCATTAAAGATCCAGAAGAAAAACGAAAAATAATTGGCAAAACCTTTATCGAAGTCTTTGAGGAGCAAGCAAAGAACTATGAGGATATTGTTTGGCTTGCACAAGGTACAATTTATCCTGATGTCATAGAGTCTGCCGGTAATTCAAAATCAAAAGCTAAAGTAATAAAGTCCCATCATAATGTTGGGGGTTTGCCAGAGAGGATGAATCTTAAATTGCTGGAACCATTTAGGATGTTGTTTAAAGATGAGGTTAGAAAAATTGGCAAGGCAATTGATCTACCTAATGAAATAATAGGCAGACATCCATTTCCTGGACCTGGTTTAGGCATAAGAATAATCGGTGAAATAACTGAGGAGAGATGTGAGAAGTTAAGAGAAGCAGATCATATCTTTTTATCTGAGCTTAAAAAGCATGACCTTTATGATCAAGCTAGCCAAGCGTATGCTTTCTATTTGCCAATAAAATCCGTTGGGGTGGTGGGAGATAATAGAATTTACGCAGATGTGATTGGTTTGAGATCTGTAGAAACAACAGATTTTATGACAGCAAATGTCTCTAATCTACCAAATGAATTCATTCAACACGTCTCAACACGAATAGTTAACGAAGTAGGTGGTATAAGTAGGGTAGTGTACGATGTAACTTCCAAACCACCAGCAACTATTGAGTGGGAATAAAAATTTGCCTATAACATGCAGAGTCTTTTTCTTTCAGTAACTTTTGTATTCTTTTCATAAAGATTTACAAAAGCAGAAAATTCTTTTTCATCCTTCTCTATTTGCTCAGAACTTCTATTATCCAAATATTTTTGAAATTCATTTCTAGCACTAAGACTATTCCAAACAACTAAAGTATCGAGAGATACAAATTTATCGGAAACATTACCATCTTCATCAACTGAATATTGCATTTCGGTAAGTACCTCAACCTTAAAGTTACGATCGTTATAGTATTTTTCATGCATTGCGGCTGCTTTGAGCCATCCTTCAACACTACCACCATCTATCAAATTTGATAAATAGTAGTTCGCCACCTTACCCTTACACTCAGAAAATTTTGCATTTGCATCTATATGATCATCCGCCAAAATAGAAATACAAAAAATTAAAGAAAACTGTATTAAAAATTTTGTCATACTTTCTCCTATGATTAATTTTATTATCTAAATTTATTGTGACAAAATATTCAAAAATAGGTAACAAATATAATCCAATTTTTATTAAGCATTCATATGAAAAAATTTAAATTAATTTTTGCAGTATTATTTTCGAATTTTCTATTTAGCAATCAGGAGGTTGATATTGATAGCCCAGAAGGATGGGGCATGGCTTTCATGACAACTTCAGCACAAAATCTGGGGCAAATGCCACCTCACTCAGTAGATTTTGGTGATATTTCAATTTCAGCAGAGCTTAGCTCTATACCTCATCTTACTGAAGAGCAGCAAAAAATTGGCTTCGGCGGTTTGAAAGATGAAGATTTAAATAAATCTCCTGCCTTTGGAAGATTAAGAGCAAATTTTGGATTACCTTGGAATTTAAACGCCGAAATGTCATGGACGCCACCCCTTGAAATTGATGGCGCTAAGCCAGTTGGGTTATGGGGTGCTGCATTATCAAGGCCATTGATAAATAATGAAAAAGTTGCTTTGGGATTACGTTTATTTTTACTAAGAGGAGGGGCAGTAGCAAGTGTCACATGCGACGAAGATAAAATTAAATACGCTCCTTATACTCCTCAGAATAACTCTGGATGTGTAGGTCTGTCAGATGATAAATTACAAATGGATCATGAGGGAGCAGAGCTTTTTCTATCCTTTAATAGCTCATCTGAAATTCATCCTTGGATATCTTTTGCAACTAGTAACCTGGATAACTTTGTTGAAATAGACGCACCTCTTGAAATAGGAAGAGAAATGGTAACTATTTATTCAAGTGGCACAACACAAACTTTTAGTTTTGGTTTTCACTATGACATTAGTGAAAATTGGAACATAGGAGTTGCGAGTTCATTTACCCCTTTAGATGCTCAAAGACCAACCAGCATTAGTGGCGATGATGATTTTTGGAACTTCAGAGTTGGTTTAACAATTCGTCTTTAATTTTTATTTGCAAAAAGCACTAAAAGTAGTTGCATAATCAGCTGCAAGCTGAGCCAAGACAACACCTTCACTTGCAAGCTCATCTGCCTTTCTTTTATTACCCTCTTTTTTAAACTTATCAGAATCTTCTAAACTTTGATAAGAAAGGTAAAGCATTAAGCCAGCAGCATCACTGACTGCCTTGCAATCTTTAGCTTCCCAGTAACCTAATTCACTCTTTATTTTTTTCATATCAACATCTTTTTTTTCTTTATGATCATCAGCAAAAGAAATCATAGATGTTGCAATAACAAGTAATGTAAAAAAAAGTTTTTTCATAATTTTCCTTATATAAAAAAATTATAAGAAATGAAAAATTATTGCAAGCCTGCAGGCCAAGTCAGTGGAACTTGTTGTTGTGGATTAAACACTCTATCTGGACCAAGTACTGGTCGAGCTTTAGCTGCTGCTGCTATCTCTTCCTTACTTAAAAATTCACTAGGCTTTAGTTTAAAAACATCTAAACCTCTTGTTATTTCAGTTCCGTAAATGAACCCTTCATAGAAATATGTTGACCAATATCCACCAGTCGTAAGAGTATCTTTAAAAATTGGACCTCTATCAAAATAAGCTATTTCCACTGGGTTAGATGAGTCAGTAAAGTCCATTATTGACATCCCGCCTTGATACCAAGCTTGAACAAATATATCTCTGTTAGGAATTGGAATGATTGAGCCATTATGTGCAACACAATTTTCTGATTCTGATTGTGGAGCTGGCATCTTATAATGACTTTTAAATATTAGTTTGCCATCAACAATATCGTAGATTGCATCTGCACCCCATGTAAGTGGATCCCAAGCTCGGCATCTTGCTCGACCACCGCCACCCCATTCATCTGTAAATACAACTTTAGTACCGTCATTATTGAATGTTGCTGAATGCCAGTAAGCAAAACCTGGATCTGTTACTGCATCTATTCTTGTGGGTTTATAAGGATCAGAAATATCAAATAAAATTCCATTTCCTGAGCATGCTCCTGCTGCAATTCCTGCAGAAGGAAATACTGTTATATCGTGACATTGATTCGTAGGTCTTGTATCTTGGGTTCCGTCTCCATGGTCACCGCCTCTCCACAGGCCAGCAATAATCCCCTTATCATTATCAGCAAAAACTCTTGGACTGCTTACTATTCTTGAGCTCGCAGGATCATTTATAGGGATTTCTATAACATCAATACTGAAGTAGGCTGTGCGAGTGTCACCAGCAATATTACCAATGCATCCATCCAGTTCATCCTCTTCTCTAACTCTCCCTGTTCCAGAGTTATAAACAATAATTTTGTTATCTGCAGTCGGTCCAGCAACCACAGAGTGAGTATGTGACCCTCTACATGTTTGGACGGCACCTACTTGTTTAGGCTTCTTAATATTTGAGATATCAAAAATTCTAATACCCCTGAAGCGCTCTGGACTTGCATCTGGTCCAACTCCATCAAGGCCGCAATCTACACGACCTCTAGTTTCTTCAACAGACATAATTAAAATATTCTCTACAACTGAAACATCGCCTTGTCCTCCTGGACAAACTACTGATGTAATGAGGTTTGGTATGCCATTATCTTGAAGTTCATAAATATTAAATCCATGGTAACTACCAGCTACCAAAAGATTATCTTTAAATGCCATATCAGTATTTGAAAAGGAAAGCATTGGAGATCTTAGTTTTCTTGAAGCCTCCTCAATAGTTAATACTTCATCATCATCTTTTGAGTCAGCATCTTCTGAACCTTTCATTTCAGGGTTCTTAGGATCATAAAAACCAGTTGGCTTTTTCAATGTGGCAACTAATTCTAAATTTAAAATGGCTTCTTCAGCTGTGTATAAACCCGCTGATAAACCTGCTCTTGGATCAGTTGAAAGGCCTGTAAGAAGAAGATTCATTCTCTCTATTTCAACTCCCTGATCATTAACAAGATCTGAGACAAATTGATTTAAGACTGGATCGTAGGCCGAACCACGATAGTCTCTTAGGTCTTTAACCATCTCTACCGCACCATCATGGTGATTAATCATTAGTTGTAAAAATTGACGATCAAACTCAACTCCTACTGAACCTCTCAATTGTTCTAATTGATAATCAGTTGCCATACCTTTCATCATTTTCATCATGCCCATTGTTTTTTCATCTCTATCACTTAACCAGGATTGCATAAAATCAATTTCATCTTTTTGTGAAGCGTCAATTCTGCCTGCTAAATCATTAATATTTTTTGAATTTGTTCTGGACTGCACGTAGGAAGACATTAATACTGCTTGCTCATGATGCATTATCATACCCTGCAGAAAGTCAACATCAGCTTTAATGTATGAGGAGTCAGCAATTTGGATAGCTTGTTCTTCTCCAATGATTTCACTACTTTGTCCAGGCGCACCTGGTTTAATAATTTGAACATCTTCTTGAGCTAAAATTAAGCCACTTAGAAGAGATAAGACTGAGACTATAATAAGATGATTTTTCATTCTTGTATTTTAGTTTATCTATAACTTTTTTACTAAAATACAATAAAGGATTGTTATAATTTAATTGTGAAAAAATATAAAACTTTAAAAGAATTTTATCCGTATTATCTAACTGAACATTCAGATAAAACAACAAAGCTATTTCATTTTATTGGAACAGCGCTTTCAATTTTTTTTATTATCAGATTAGTCATCACGCTTGAGCCTATAAATTTTGTTTTCGCCTTACTTTCTGGTTATGGATTTGCATGGGTAAGTCATTTTTTTGTTGAAAAAAATAAACCAGCAACATTTACCTATCCCTTTTACAGCTTGCTTAGCGACTATATGATGTTTTGGGAAATCCTGAAAGGCAAGCACAAGATTTTTTAGGCTGCGCTAAACTTTTATTTCTAAAGAGACAGGACAGTGATCTGATGGCTTTTCCATCGCCCTTATCTCGTGATCTATTTCTGATGAAACATACTTATCTTGAAGTCCTTCAGAAAGTAAGAAATGGTCAATTCTTAAACCTCTTTTGGGATTTTGATCGAAGCCTCTAGATCTGTAATCAAACCAGGTACATTTCAGAGATTCACTATTTTTCTCTCTCCAGACATCTTTAAGACCGATATTTGTGAGTTTTTCATACCATTCCAGCTCTTCAGGTAAAAAGGCAGTATGACCCTCACGTAACCATCTCTTAATCCCATCCTCATTCATCCCAATGTCATTACGGTTTGGTGCAATATTAAAATCTCCTGTTAGGACAATATGATTATCTAACCCTGATAAGTACTCAGTAATTCTTTTGTAATATCTATCTTTATAGGGAAATTTTAATGGATGTTTACGGTTTTCACCTTGAGGAAAGTAGGAATTACATATTGAAATTGTGCCTATTTCAGTTTCGTAATCACATTGAATAAATCTTTTTTGTTCTTCGTCTTTACCGCCATCTAAGCCCTTGACTACTTTAATCGGTTCCTCTTTAGAAAAAATCGCAACACCATGAAAAGATTTTTGCCCATAATTAAAATACTTGAAGCCTAAGCTCTCAGGAATTTCAGGAGGAAAATCCTCATCACTTACTTTAATTTCTTGTAAAGCTATTACATCTGGATCATATTTTTTCTTTATTTCCTCAAGCTGATGTGGTCTAGCCCTCATACCGTTGATATTAAAAGATATTATTTTCATTAGATTTTTGTCTCAATTATCTCATATAGAATTTTAGCTGATTGATCAATTTCAGCATCGATTTCAAAGTCTTCATCATCAATAAAATTCTCAAAGTCCTCATATGATGAAAATGGCTCGAGGTTAGATAAGCTTCTTCTTTGATTTACTAATTCTAGTGAATTCGCTCTATTGTCTTTATAAATCTGCTTTCTTTCCTCAAGATTTAAAGAAAGTTTAGTCTTTTGTACTCCTCTAGATTTTTTAATATCACTAAGTGATTGATAGTATGAAGATTCAGCAATATTTTGATCAAGAATTTTTTTGTATTTGCTTTCATTTATTGCTGTCTTTTTAAAAAAAGCAGCTTCAGATATTGTTGTTGGTTTAATGGCTGCAGAATATTTGCTTTCTCCAAATTCTTCAACATCTAGTAAAGTTGGTATTTCAAGATTTGGCTGTACTCCAAAAATCTGAGTTGGCTTGCCAGTCACACGATAATAAAGTGACTCAGTAAGTTTGATTTGACCTAGATTTGTTTTTTTAAATCCTTGAACACTTCCTTTTCCAAAAGTATTTTGACCAATAATTAAACCCCTGTTGTAATCTTGTATTGCTCCAGCAAAAATTTCAGATGCAGATGCAGAAAATTTATTTACTAAAACAATCATTGGCTTATTCCAAGTTTTAATTGATCTCCAGGCTGTATAAACATCGACATCATCTTCAGTCCCTTTAACTTGGACAGTTGGCCCGTAATCAATGAAAAGTCTTGTTAATTGATCGGCTTCATGCAGATATCCACCAGAATTATTTCGAAGGT
Organism: SAR86 cluster bacterium; assembly: GCA_023703535.1. NCBI lineage: Bacteria > Pseudomonadati > Pseudomonadota > Gammaproteobacteria > SAR86 cluster bacterium. The sequence continues at coordinate 798,936 of CP097967.1, read as the reverse complement.
CTATAACTATTCCATTGATATCTTTTCTGTTAAATTCTAATAAAGAGTCTCTTACATCATAAGAAACACTTTTACATGAGAATCCCTGATTTCTGAAACATTCAATATCACTATAAAAAGACGGAACTTTTATATAACCAAGATTTTTTCCACCATAATTTATAATTTCTGAGGAGACATCACTTTCTTCTAAAATAATTTGTCCTCTTTCGAGAGTAACTATTTTTTTCTCATTTTCATTTTCGATTTTCAGTCTTACGAAACTACCTTCCTCACCCCTGATAATTTCAACAATATCATCTAATCTCCATCCAATTACATTAGTAAGTTTCCCTTTTTTTCCTTGCCCAACAGCAAGCACCTTGTCACCAACATTTATCTCTTTTGATTTCAGAGCTGGCCCTCCAGACATTAACTCTTCAATTCTTGCAGTTTCATTTTTATAACTTAAGACTGCGCCAATCCCTTCAAAAGACAAGTTCATCCTTAAATTCCAATCATCTAGATCTCTATCTGAGAAATAAGTTGCGTGAGGATCTATTAGTGAAAGGAAATTATTTGCTAAAACTGAAAATTTATCTTCTGATCTTGTTTTCTTAATGTAGGAAATTCTGTCTGAATATCTTTTATTTAAAACATTTTTTGCTTCATTGAAATTTTCATCTTCGATAAGAAGATTTAGTAATTCGTTCTTCACGATTTTTCTGTAAAAATCTTTCCTTTCATCTTCATTAATGAAGTAGTCAACTCTATTTTCTAATCCAACATATTCAATTTTTTCAAAATCAAACTTATGTTTATTGAGCAAACTTTTCCTGACTCTAAGCGATTCCTCATAAATATTGTAAAAAGAGTTAGTAGCTAAATTTAATGTTAAAAAGATATCTTTATTTTCTTCGTTGAAATCTTTAATTAAACTCACATCATTTTGGGAAAAATAGTTTTTTTGTGAATCAAGCTGATCAAGATAAGCCTCTAAAAAATCCTCTTTTTCAAAATAAGAGTTCTCTAAATCTAATATAGAAGAACTTTCAAAGGCTGCTAAAATCGATTTAAATTCCTCAGCATAATTAACCTCAGGCTTATTTTCTGCTGCACAACTTACTAGTATTGTTAATAGAGATAACTTAAAAAACTTTTTCAATCCCAAACTTCTTTTTCTCTCTTTCAATTGCTTCATCCTTCTTTTGCCAAATCTCTTCAAGGAAATTTCTAAATTCTTCTCTACCTTCATTATCAACGGAATAATCTTTCCCTCTTAAATGATTTGGGATATCAAATGAATTAATCAACACAGTTGCTTCATTCATATCACCACATAAGAAATTCCAAAATGTTCTTTTTGAGGATTTATAAATCAAAGTAATATCAGTCAAAGTATCAATGTAAGGCATTACCTCAAGGGTATAGCCCATGCCACCAATTTTTGGAGGCATTAGATTTTTAAACTTACTTTTTGAATTATCATATTTTTCTTTATCAATTCTAGTGCCTTCAATAAAACCGCATACATTTGTAGGAAATAGCTTATAAATTTCACAAGCTTTAATAGTTGCGTTTTTATCATGGAGAGCAAGTTGAGGATTTTTAATAATATCCTCCTTTTTCCTACGCTTAACAAAAGGCATACCTAAACCAATATTTGCAGCCCAAGTTATTGGCAACCACCAAAGTTCAGCTTTCATAAATATTCTTGGACAGGTAGCTTTAAAATTAGTGAAGTAAAGAAATAAAAAAATGTCAGCCCAACTTAGGTGATTAATTGTAGTAAATTGCCATACATCCATTTTGCAGTGCTCCATTCCCTCAACCCGATATTTTGGTTTATGCATCAAATCTTGAATAAATTTATTACCATTTAAATAATACTCCCCAAGTCTTTCATTAAATTTAAGAACGCCAATTTTTATTCTCCTTGAGGGGAGAAATCTTAAAAGTCCTATAGGAGTTACTGCTAATATTATCCAAATAGCATTAAATAAAACTAAAACAAAAGTAATTGATCCTATGAAAAATCTTTTCATTTAATTTTTTGCCATAATGCTTCTAACTCATTAATTTCAAGATCTTCTAAGTTAACCTTAGTTTTGTTTGCTTCATCTTCCATTTTTCTAAATCTTTTTTCAAACTTCAAATTAGCTTTTCTTATAATATCTTCTGGTTCGAGATTATAGTGCCTTGATAAATTTACGAGAGTAAAGAAAAGATCACCAATTTCTTCAGAAATATCCTCTTTTTTTTGAGAAACCTTTGCTCTTTTTAGTTCATCAATCTCTTCATCAATTTTTCTTATAACATCACTTTCATTTTGCCAGTCAAAACCAACAGATTTTGCTCTTTTTTGAATTTTCTTTGCTCTTGTTAAGCTTGGAAGATTTTTTGGTATATCATCCATCAGTGAAATTAAGTTTTTTTTCTCTCTTTCCTTCTTTTTTTCTTTCTCCCAAATTTCCAAACTTTCAGATGCACTCATTTCTTGCTTCTTGTCAAAAACATGGGGATGTCTTCTGATTAATTTATCATTTAATTCTTTAACAACTTCTTCAAAATTAAAAAGTTTCTTTTCTTCAGCCATGCCCGAATGAAAAATAATTTGAAAAAATAAATCACCTAATTCTTCTTTTAAATCATTAAAATCCTCTCTTTCAATAGCATCGGCAACTTCATATGCCTCCTCAATAGAACAATTAGCTATTGATTTAAAATCTTGTTCCTTATCCCAAGGACAGCCCTGTGATGGGTCTCTCAACTTCTTAAAGGTTTGCAATAAATTATTTATCTCCTCAGTTAATTTGCTCATGAATTTCCTCTAAATCTTCATTAATTACTAGTAGAGCTCTTCTATCAAATGAAGTTTCCTCCTTGTTAAGAATAATAAGTTTTGCATTATTTTGTAATGCTATATTGGGAAACTGATTTGCTGGAGATACTTTCAGTGAAGTTCCTATAGCAATGAAAAAATCACAGTTTTCTGAAGCTTCTTGAGCTTTTTTTAAAGATATTTGAGATAAGGCTTGTCCGAAAGATATTGTATCCACTTTAACGAGGCCGTCTTTACAGCTATTACAGTTAGAGTTTTGCTGTTTTAAGATATTTTCCTCATAAAATTTCAGCGTTTCATATTGCTTATTACAGGAAAGGCATGAAGAAGTGTGAACAGAACCATGTATTTCAACTATTTGATCTTTAAATTTGTGAGATCTATGAAGTCCATCTATATTTTGAGCAATATGTATGTTCTCAGGTCTTCTGCTGAGTATTTTATTAATGAAATTATGCATATTAGAAGGAGAGCTACTTCTTATTTTATTGAGTATTTCAAAGTTATTTGTCCAAGACTTAATTCTACTCATTTCACTTTTCTGGAATTCTTGAAAAGTTACTGGAGTATTTTTTTTCCAGAAACCATCAGGATCAGATCTAAAGTCAGGTAGACCAGATGAAGTGCTGAGCCCAGCGCCAGAAAGGAAAGTAAATTTGCTATTTTTTTGTAGTATTTTTTTTAATTCAGTAAAATCTTGTTTCAATGTACAAATATAAAAAAGTTTTAATTGCTGCTTATGATATAAATAAATCAAAAGAAGCACTAACAAAAATACAAACCATTCTCTCGAAGAATGATGTAAGTTTTGAAACTTTTTTACCTGGAAGCAAACTTAAAGATGAAAAAAGTTTTGATCTTATTTTGGTAGTTGGTGGTGATGGTTCTATGCTCTCAGCTGCAAAGAGCTTCAACAATCTGCAAATACCTTTCCTAGGAATCAACCTTGGCAAAGTTGGATTTATGGCTGATCTAGAATATGGAGATGTAGATAGTGCTTTAATAGAGGTTCTTAAGGGGGAGTGTCAAATAGAGCAAAGAGAATTTTTAGAATGTGAATATGAAGGTAAAAGCTTTAGTGCTTTCAATGAAATAGTTCTTCACACTCAAAAAAGTTATAAACTCATCGAATTTGAAGTGAAAATAGATCAGAATTTTGTTTATAACAAAAGAGCTGACGGTTTAATTATCTCTACTGCAACAGGATCAACTGCGTATTCTCTTTCAGCAGGGGGTCCAATACTTACTCCTTTATTAGAGGCATTCGTAATAACATCTCTAAATCCCTTATCTCTTTCAGCAAGGCCACTTATAATTCCTAGCGATTCAAAAATTTCTGTAGAAGTAGTTGAGAATCCTGAAGATACAGAATGTTTTATTATTTTAGATGGAAATGAGGAAATACCATTAAAAGGAGATAGTAGAATTTTCTATGCCCACAAATCTCAAAGCCAATTTAAATTAATACATCCGAAAGAACATGACTTTTTTGAAGCATGTAGAGGAAAATTAAACTGGAGCATTTCCCAAGAGGGGAAATAGTCCCTTTATCTTGTATAATTCACAGAATAATGAGTGTTAAAAAAGCAGTTTTTCCAGTAGCGGGGTTTGGGACAAGATTTTTGCCAGCCACCAAAGCCACACCAAAAGAAATGCTTCCAATAGTCGATAAACCAATTGTTCAATATGCAGTTGAGGAAGCTTATGAAGCCGGAATAAGAGAATTCATATTTATAACACATCATGCTAAAAGAGCTATAGAAGATCATTTCGACCAAAATAAAGAGTTGCATGAAAAATTAATCAACGATAAAAAGTTAGAACTAGCTAAATCTATTGAAAAAATAGGTGGTACAGAAACAAAATTTACGTATATAAGACAAGATGAACCAAAAGGCTTGGGGCATGCAATTGGATGCGCACAACACATCATTCAAAAGGGAGAGCATTTTGCGGTAATTCTTGCAGATGATTTAATGATGGTTGAAGGGGAAAACGTGATGCAACAAATGATAAGTGTTAATGAAAAGTACGATAAACAGGTAATTGGTCTAGAAAAAATTGATGGTGAGGATATTTCCAAATTTGGAGTAGTTGCAGTCGAGAAAAGCGAAGAAAAAGTCAATTTTTTAAGCGATATTGTTGAAAAACCAAACTATAATGATGCTCCTTCAAATTTAGCGGTAGTTGGAAGATACATTTTTAAAGACTCAATTTTTAAATTCATTGACAACGAAAATCCAGGAAAAAATAATGAAATTCAAATAACTGATGCTATCCAAAAAGACATAGAGAATTTTGTAGGTTATGAATTTGATGGTAAAAGATTCGACTGTGGAAGTAAGATTGGATACTTAAAAGCTAATTTAGAATTTGGTCTTAAAGATAACACTCTGAAAGATGAATTTAGTGAATATTTAAAAGGTAAGAAAAATTTATAAGAATCTTAGAAAAATAATATTTTTATTTCCACCAGAATTTGCGCAAAAAATTTCCCATATTTATCTAAAACTCTTTTCTTGGGCTTACAAAGAAAGAAGCAACGAACCAAAAAAGAATATTAAAGGATTAGAGGTAAGGAATAGACTAGGCCTAGCTGCAGGCCTTGATAAAAATGGCGAGCTTATAGAAGAAATGTCTAATTTGGGATTTGGCTTTATTGAGATTGGAACAGTTACTCCAAAAAAACAATTTGGAAATAAAAAACCAAGATTATTTAGAATCGAAAAAGAAGAATCTCTTTTAAACAGCTTGGGTTTTAATAATGAAGGTGCAACCTATGTTAAAAAGAAACTTCAAGCATTAAAAAGGAAAGATATTGTTATTGGTGCAAATATTGGTCCGAATAAGAATACTGAATCAAACAAAAGAAAAGAAGATTACTCTTATTGTTTCAATGAGCTCGCAGATTATGTAGATTACATAGTATTAAATATTTCTTCTCCAAATACACCAGATCTAAGAGATTTACATAACATTGAAAATTTAAAAGAAATTATTGAATGCATTTTAATAGAAAAAGAAAACATAAATTACTCAGGAAAAATATTTTTAAAACTATCTCCAGATGAAAAAATATCTAAAACAGAAGCAGTAATTAATTTGGTAAATTCAATGGATATTGATGGAGTAATTGCTTCAAATACATCCGATGATAACCAATTAAAATCCGCCTTAGGAGTATCACAAAAGCCAGGAGGTATATCTGGCAAACCATTAAAAAATAAATCTAATGAATTACTTAAGTTAGTTAAGAGCAAAATTGAACCAAAAAAAATTATTGTTGCAGTTGGTGGTGTTTTTGATGTAGATTCTTATAACGAAAAAATTGAACTGGGCGCAGATTTAGTTCAACTTTACACTGGACTTATCTATGAAGGCCCTAATATCGTTAAAAGAATTTTAAATAATGGCAAATAAATCTTTAGTAATTGTTGAATCACCTTCAAAAGCAAAAACAATAGGAAAATACCTTGGCTCTGAATATTTGGTTAAATCCAGCGTTGGCCATGTTCGAAGATTAACAAGCGGAAAAAAAGCTATTGATCCAAAAGACTGGTCTGTTTCATACGAAATTGATCCAAAGAAAACAAAAGTCGTTCAAGATTTAAAAAAATCTGCTAAAGGAATAGATGAAGTGTTTTTGGCTACTGACTTGGATAGAGAGGGAGAAGCAATTGCATGGCACTTAAAAGAAATTCTTGGCAAGAACCACAATTATAAAAGAGTTAGATTTAATGAAATTACAAAGTCTGCAATCAAAAAAGCTTTTGAAGATCCAACAGATTTAAATGAAGGTCTTATTGACGCACAAAAGACAAGAAGAATTTTAGATAGAATCGTAGGATATGACCTATCCAGTTTTCTTTGGAAAAAAATTGGAAGTTATGGAAAGCTTTCTGCTGGGAGAGTTCAATCTGTTGCAGTGAAGCTTGTAGTTGAAAAGGAGAGGGAAATTAAAGCCTTTTCTCCAGAAGAATATTGGGAAATTGAAGTAAAAGTAAAACATGAAGAAAGAAACATTACTTTTAAATTAAATGTAAAGAAATCAGACCTAAAACTTTCGAATATTGATGAAGCAAAACAAATATCTGAAAAATTACTTAATAATGAAATTGAAATTACTGACAATGATAAAACTAAACGTAAAATTCCTGTAAAGCCGCCCTTTATTACTTCGACACTTCAACAAACTTCAAGTTCCATGTTAGGTTTCAGCCTCTCAAAGACTATGAAGTTGTCACAAGATTTATATGCTGCTGGTTACATTTCATATATGAGAACAGACTCTCCAAATCTAAGCATTCTCTCGCAAAACAATTGCAAACAATATCTTTTAGAAAAATTTGGCGACACTTACTCAGAGCCTAGAAACTTTTCTGCTAAAACCTCTAATTCCCAAGAAGCTCATGAAGCAATAAGACCAACAGATATTAATTTAGAGGCAGACCAAATTACAATGAGCGCTGATCACGTTAAATTGTATAAGTTAATTTGGCAGCGTTTTGCTGCTTCTCAGATGCCTCAACCAGAGATAGAAACCAACGCTATCAAGGCTAAATGTGATGATTTAGTTTTTGAAACTTCTCTTAGTTCGGTTACATTTGATGGCTTTTATAAAGTAATGCCTCCTCCAAAATCATCATATGTCGATTACGATTTATCCTCTTTAAGCATTGGTCTTTCAAAGAAAATAGATGAGGTTGAAAAGTCACAACATTTTACTAAACCTCCATCTAGATATTCCGAAGCTAGCCTCGTAAAGGAGCTTGAAAAGAGAGGTATAGGAAGACCTTCCACTTATCAAGAAATTATTACAAATATTCAAGATAGGGGCTATGTTAAAAGTGTAAGTAAGAGACTATTTGCTACAAAAATTGCAAATTTAATTTCAGATCGATTAAACAAAGGATTTTCACAAATTATGGACTATGGATTTACTGCCGATATGGAAAGAAATTTAGACGAAATAGCATCAGGGAACTTGGTTTGGAGAAATTTGCTTGAAAAATTTTCAGAAGAATTTGAGCAAGCAAAAGAACAAGCCGAAGACCTCATGGAAAGAAATAAACCTATTGATACACAGGTGGTTTGCGATTGTGGAAATAATAAAAAAATGCAGCTTAGAACTAATCAAAGTGGTCAGTTTCTTGGGTGTGAAGCATTTGTTTTAGAGGGAGAAGAGCAGTGCAAGAAAACTTTATCGCTCCTTGATGAAGATCTTTTTTCTGATAGTGACGATAAAGAAGCTGAAAGTATATTTAAGAAAACTAAGTGTGACGTCTGCAATTCGGCAATGGATGGTTACATAATTGACAATAATAGAAAGTTAGAGATTTGTTCAAATTCTCCAATATGTAGCGGCACTAAATTAGTTGAAGGCGAATTTATTAAACCAAAAAATGAAGACGAAGAATTTATCGACTGCCATAAATGTGATAACAAAATGGAATTAAAGCTTGGAAGATTTGGCAAATACTTTGCTTGTCAAAGTGATTCTTGTACTGCTACTCGTCAATTAATGAAAAATGGCGAACTTAAACCTGTATTCATGGATCCAATAAAACTTGAGAGTTTGCGATGCGAAAAGTGCGATGATTTTTATTTACTTCGCGACAGCTTAAAAGGTTTATTTCTTGCAGCTTCACAATTTCCAAAAAATCGTGAAACAAGAGCAATTACAGTTAATGAATTAAAACCAGTAACAGACAAACTGCCAGAGAAATATAGTCACTTTGCTAAGGCACCAGAAATCGATGATGATGGAGATGATCTGGTCGTTAGATTTAATAAAAAAAGCGGAGATCACCTTTTATCAGCAGAACTCAAAGGGAAGAAAAAAAAGTATTTCTATTTCTTTAATGGAACAAGTTGGGAACAAAAACCAAGAGATTAGCAAAAAGACTTTAAATATTTCTAAAAGAGCATACTATTAAAATATGTCTAAATATTTAGAATTAGTCGAAGTATCTGAAGGTGTAATTGTTCTAAGGAGATCTGATAACAAAAACTCACCTCTAGTAAAAATCGAATTTTCAGAAGAGGTAAAAAAACTCCTTAACGGTATGGAGTTTGATGTAGCAAAAGAGATGATTAAATCTGGAATTGAGAGTTTAAATGCCGACATCAACTTAGATAATCTGGATGAAGACTTATTTGAAAATATTTTTAAGCAAGAGACTCAGGACAGAGTTTTGCACTAAAATTTAGAAGACGTCTTCTCTAACAACTCCTACAGCTATTCCCTCTAGATAAAAACCTGAATTCTGATCAATAAGAATGTCATCATAATTTTTATTTTCAGCTACAAGTTTAATTTTGCCATTTTCTTGTACAAATCTTTTAAGCGTAACTTCATCCTCTAGCCTAGCAACAACAACCGAGCCATTTTCTGCGGTTGATGCTTTTTTTACACCTACAAGATCGTTTTCAATAATTCCAATATCTTTCATGCTGTCGCCTTTAACTCTCAAGAAAAAATCCACTGGAGACGAAATTGGATTTGTAGGAATATATTTTTCAATATTTTCAACTGCAGATATAGGTGAACCTGCCGCCACTCTACCCACAATTGGAATGCCTGAATATTCTTCGACTAATTTAAGCCCTCTTGATGAATCAGGAACCTTTAATAAAACACCTTTCTTAACAAGAGCCTTTATATGTGATTCTGCAGCATTAACCGATTTAAAACCCATTATTTTTGCTATTTCTGCTCTTGTTGGCGGATAGCCGTAATCATTGACATGTCCTTTAATTACATCGAAAATTTTGAACTGTTGTTCAGTAAGGTTTAACATATACTGTAATTATATACAGTTAATTTTTATTTAACAAATTTATGTCTATTTTGAAAATTGGTATCAGTTCAAGAGCTCTCTTTGATTTAAAAGATAGCCATAAGATTTTTAAAGAAAAAGGAATCGAAGAATATGCTAAATACCAAAGAAAGAATGAGGATAATGCACTAAAAAAAGGTGTTGCCTTTGCTTTGGTCGAAAAGCTTCTAAGAATGAATAAACCTAAAAAAAAGATAGTAGAGGTAATTTTGCTTTCTCGTAATAGTTCAGATACAGGTTTAAGGATTTTTAATTCAATTGAAAAAAATAATCTTGATATAACAAGAGCAGTTTTTTCTGGAGGAGAAAGCCCATTTCCATATGTAGATGCATTAGATATAGATTTATTCTTATCTGCTGATGTGAATGATGTGAAAGTTGCTGTAGAAAATAATATTGCCGCTGCTCATATCTTTACCGACAACTATAAACCATCAACTAGCAATGAGTTAAGAATTGGTTTCGATGCAGACGCCGTGATATTCTCTGATGAAGCTGAAAGAACATACAAACAAAAGGGGTTAAAAAAATATTTAAAGGAAGAAGGGAGATCAAAAAAACTGATGAATCCAGGACCATTTAACGGGTTTTTAAAAAAATTGAATATAATCCAATCAAAATTTTCTGTAAAAAATTGTCCAATTAGAATAGCTTTAGTAACTGCTAGGGCTGCGCCTGCGCATAAAAGAGTTATAAATACACTAAGAAAAGAGAATATTAGAATTGATGAAACATTTTTTTTGGGAGGATTGCCTAAAGGTAAATTTTTAGAAGGATTTTCAGCAGATATATTTTTTGATGACCTTACTGAAAATTGCATTGAAGCAACTAGTCATGTTTCAACTGGTCATGTACCATACGGGATAAATAATCCTAAATGAAAATACTTTGCACAGATCTCGAAGGAACATTAGCTCCAGAAATTTGGCAAGAGCTTGGTGAGCATTTAAATATTCCCGAACTTAATCTAACTACAAGAGATATTCCAAATTTTGAGGATTTGATGAGACAAAGAATGGAAACTCTTAAGACAAATGAAATAAAATTTTCAGAAATTAAAAAATTTTTAGCATCCATTGAAATGAAAATACTTTGCACAGATCTCGAAGGAACATTAGCTCCAGAAATTTGGCAAGAGCTTGGTGAGCATTTAAATATTCCCGAACTTAATCTAACTACAAGAGATATTCCAAATTTTGAGGATTTGATGAGACAAAGAATGGAAACTCTTAAGACAAATGAAATAAAATTTTCAGAAATTAAAAAATTTTTAGCATCCATTGAGCCATTTGAGGGCGCAAAAAAATTTTTGAGTGCATTAAAAAACAAATATCAGGTTGTAATCGTTTCAGATACATTCTATGAATTGGGTCTTCCAGTAGTAGAAAAACTCGGAAACTATCCAATTTTGTGCCACCATCTTGAAATTGAGGATGATTACATCTCTGGATATGAAAAAAGGCAGGACAACCCAAAAAAGTCTGTTATACAAGGTTTTTCAAAGATGAATTTTGAATGTTTTTGTATTGGAGACTCATATAATGATATTCAAATGATTGATGAGGCTAAAGGAGCATTTATTTTTGCACCAGATGAAATAAAAAAATCACGACCTGATATAATTTCTTTCGATAATTATAAAGATTTACAAAATCATCTTTTAAAATGAATAAATATAGCCTAGAAAACTATTCTCGACCTATACTTCAAATGCCTCATGGTAGAAAGAAGCTGTTATTGCATAGTTGTTGTGCGCCTTGTGCAGGCGAAATAATGGAAGCAGTTGCAGCATCTGATATTGATACCTCAATTTTTTTCTATAATCCAAACATACATCCTAAAGAGGAATATGAAATTAGAAAGGATGAGAATATTCGCTTTGCTAAAAAGCTTGGTTTTGATTTTATTGATGCTGATTATGATAAAGATAATTGGTTTGATAGAGTCAAGGGTTTTGAGAACGAACCAGAACGAGGAGAAAGATGCACGGTTTGTTTTGATATGCGTTTTGAGAGAACAGCACTGTATGCATATGAGAATAAGTATGATGTATTTGCTACAACTCTTGGAATATCAAGATGGAAAGATTTAAATCAAATTAATAATTCTGGTTTAAAAGCTGCAAACCGTTATAATGATTTAGCTTTTTGGGATTTTGATTGGAGAAAGCAAGGTGGCTCGTCTAGAATGCTAGAAATTTCAAAAAAAGAAAAATTTTATAAGCAAGAATACTGCGGATGTGTTTACAGTCTTAGAGACACTAATAGATGGAGAAAATCTAATAATCGAGACATTATCAAAAGAGGAATAAATTTTTACGAAATAAAATGACAAAAAAATTAGAGGGAGCGGGTCTAAGAGGCCAATCAGCAGGGCAGACTTCTTTGTCAACTGTTGAGCAAGAGGGCTCACTCAGATATCTTGGATACAGCATCGAGGATTTAGCAAAAAATGCTTCTTTTGAAGAAGTCGCATACCTGCTACTTCTTGGGCAATTACCTAATTCAAGTCAGCTTCATAATTTTGAAAATGAGCTTTTTGAACTCAGAACAATGCCAGCTTCTTTGGTGAGTGTACTTGAATCAATTCCTTCATCAGCACACCCAATGGAGGTTATTAGAACTATCATTTCTTACATGGGAGTTATTGAACCTGAAGAATCTTTCGAAGATCAGCTTCACATAGCTAAAAGACTTTTAGGTGTAACTACTTCAGCAATAGTTTATTGGTATAAGTTTTCCCACAAAAATAAAAAGATAGATCAAGAAACAGGTGAAAAGTCCCTAGCAGGTCATTTTCTAAAGTTATTGAGACAAGAGGAAATACCTGCACTTCATCAAAAAACTTTAGATGTATCGCTTACTTTATATGCCGAGCATGAATTTAATGCATCAACATTCACTGGCAGGGTTTGTGCGTCAACTTTATCTGATTTGCACTCCTGTCTTACAGCTGCAGTTGGCAGTTTGAGAGGGCCACTTCACGGTGGTGCTAACGAAGAGGCGATGGTTATGCTTCAAGAAGTGCAATCTGTTGAGAGTGTGAAAAATTATGTTGACCAAAAGCTTGAAAACAAAGAAAAGATAATGGGATTTGGTCATGCTGTCTATTCTGTTAGAGATCCAAGAAGCGACATCATAAAAGATTTTTCCCAGAAATTGAGTCAAGATCATGCAGATAAATTGCTTCATGATATTGCTGAGGAAATGGAAACCTATATGTGGGAACTAAAGAAACTGTTTCCAAATACAGATTTTTTTCATGCTCCCGCATACCACTACATTGGAATACCAACCAAACTTTTTACTCCACTTTTTGCAATTGCAAGAATAGTAGGTTGGTCTGCACATGCGTTTGAACAAAGAGGCAACAATAGAATCATAAGACCTAGTGCAGATTATATTGGTCCTGAAGATAGAGAATGGATTGATATTAAATCAAGGTAATGCCAAATTTCGATCCTATAATTGAAAAGATTACTGATTATGTTCAATCTTTTGAGGCAAAAGAAAACAGCCTACTAGAGGCGAAAAACTGCTTTTTTGATAGTCTTGCCTGCTCATTTCTTGCCTTGAAATATGATCAAGTTCAAAAATTTTGTTCAATTGAATACATAAAAAATTCTACAGGTTCTTCAAGAGTTATTGGTACTGACATCAAATCAAATCCTGTTGAAGCTGCATTTTTAAATGGTGCATTAATAAGATGGCTAGATTTCAATGACACTTGGCTAGCAAAAGAATGGGGTCATCCTTCAGATAATCTTGCAGCTATTTTATCAATGTATGATTATTTAAAAGTTGAAAGAAATAAAAATTTTTCATTCAAAGATTTGTTAAATCTAATGGTAATTGCCCATGAAGTGCAAGGATGTTTGGCAATCGAAAATAGCTTAAATGAAGTTGGAGTAGATCATGTTGCATTTGTGAAGGTTGCCTCTGCAGCAATTGCTTCAAAAATGCTTGGGCAAGGTCAGCAGAAAATGAATTCAACTATTAGCAACTCTTTCATTGATGGGCAAAGCCTCAGAACTTATCGTCATTTTCCAAATACAGGCACTAGAAAGAGTTGGGCTGCAGGCGATGCATCTGCTAGAGGGATAAAGCAGGCCTTTATTTCAGAAGTAAGTGAAGAAATATATCCGTCAGCCTTATCAGCTAAAACTTGGGGCTTTAATGATGTGATTATGAAGAAAGATTCTCTAAAGCTACAAAGAGAATTGGACTCATATGTAATGGACAATATTCTTTATAAAGTTAACTTTCCTGCAGAGTTTCACGCTCAAACTGCTGCTGAAGCTGCTATAAACCTAAAAAAATCAAATAAATTTAAGATAGAAGACATTGAGCAGGTTGAGATTCTGACTCAAGAGCCAGGAGTAAGAATTATTTCGAAAAAGGGACCTTTGAAAAATTATGCGGACAGAGATCATTGTATCGAATATATAGTTGCGTGGTGTTTAATTAATGGAAGCTTAAATTCAGATTCATACAGTGATGCGTCCTCAAAAGATCCTCAAATTGAATCTGTCAGAAATTGCACTGTCACCAAAGAGGATAAAAATTACACCAAAAGCTACTATGATTTAAATGATAGAGCTATTGGAAATAAAGTTTCCGTTAAACTTAAAAATGGAATTGTCTTTCATGAAGAAGTTAAGTATCCATTAGGGCACAAACAAAGAAGAGAAGAATCAAAACCTTTCCTTAAGGAAAAATTTAAGATTGCGATGGAAAAATTTGGCATAGATACTGAATATTTAATGAAAGTTTATGAAAGCAATAATTTAGATGATATTGATATTTCCAATATCTTAGACAAAATATACAAATAATATGTCTGGAAATACGTTTGGTAAAATTTTTAAATTGACCACATTTGGTGAAAGTCATGGTATTGCTTTGGGAGGTGTAATAGATGGTTGTCCTCCAAATATTGAGATAAATGAGTTAGATATTCAGAAAGAACTAGATAGAAGAAAGCCAGGACAATCAAAATATGTTACTCAAAGAAAAGAATCAGACAAAGTTGAAATACTCTCAGGAGTATTTGAAGGCAAGACGACAGGTACTCCTATAGGTTTGATAGTCAGAAATACTGATCAGAAGTCTAAAGATTACGAAAATATCAAAGACAAATTCAGGCCAGGCCACGCAGATTTTACTTATCAACAAAAGTATGGAATAAGAGATTTTAGAGGAGGTGGTAGAGCTAGTGCAAGAGAAACAGTTATGCGGGTAGCTGGAGGAGCTATTGCGAAGAAAGTTTTAGAAAAAAAGGGAGTAATAGTTAGAGCAGGAGTGATGCAAATTGGCGATATAGTGGCTAATTCATTCAACTTTAGTGACGTAAGTAAAAATGACTTTAACTTTGTTGATAAATCAAAGGTTAAAGCTCTCGAAAACTTTTTTAAAGAACTTATCAAGGATCAAGATTCAATTGGTGCAAAGATTATAGTGAATATTAGTGGACTCCAGCCCGGTGTCGGTTCTCCGGTATTTTCAAAACTTGATGCTGAGTTAGCTAAATCATTAATGAGTGTAAATGCTGTCAAAGCAATTGAAATTGGAACAGGTGTGGATAGTGTCACAATGAGAGGTTCAGAAAATAGAGATATCATTTCAGTAGATGGCTTTGAAACTAATAATTCAGGAGGTATCTTAGGAGGCATTTCAAATGGAGACGATATAAACATATTTACCTCACTTAAGCCAACATCAAGCATTTCTCAAAAAACTACAACTACAAATATAGATAATCAAAAAGTAGATCTTGAAGTGAAGGGAAGACATGACCCTTGTGTAGGTCTAAGAGCAGTTCCAATACTTGAAGCAATGGGAGCACTTACGATTATTGACCAAATATTAATTGATAAAGCACAATGTTTTGATGTGGAGCGTAAAACCTAATTATCTTTAAATGAATTATCTTTATCAAATAGATTATAAGATTCTCCAAGATTTTGGCGAAAAGGTTTTTAAAAGTGGCAGTGAAACAAAAATTAATTTTCTAGAAAATCTTAATTTTTCAAACTTTGATGCTGATACTATTTTCATTCTTATTGTTTTGGTAATTTTCTTCATTTTTTTAGCACTAGAAAAGCCAAATAAAAAACCACAAAAAATATTACATACTCTAAAGCCTCAGATTAAGGAAAAGTCTATAAAAGAGGCCAAGAAAATTAAACACAAGAAAAAATCGATAAAAAGGAAAAGCAATGAAATCAGTGCCGATGAGGTAAAGCAAAAAATTGATCTTGCTGTTGCCTACATAGAGATGGGCGAGAAAAAAAATGCTAGAACAACAATAAATCAACTTAAAAAATTCAACTTATCAGCTGTAGAAAAAAAATTAATTAAAGATCTTAATAAAAACCTGTAATCATGAATCGTTATTTTGCTCAGGTTGAGTACAAAGGAACTAATTATAAGGGTTTTCAAAAACAAAAAAACTCAAAACAAACAATTCAACAAAAGATTGAATTTGCTTTGAGCAAAGTTGCAAACGAAAAGATAAGCGTAGTGTGTGCAGGAAGAACAGATGCTGGAGTTCATGCTACAAATCAAATAGTTCATTTTGATTCAAAATCAAAAAGAGAAAAAAAATCTTGGATATCTGGAACAAACAGATATCTTCCAAATGACATATCTTTGGTAAATATAGGCAAAACAAGCGATGATTTTCATGCACGTTTTGATGCCAAAAAAAGAACATACATTTACATAATAAAAAATTCTGAAGTTCCTTTAGGTATAGAGTTCGATAACTTTCTATGGATCAGATCAAGATTGAATGAGAAGCAAATGAATAAAGCTGCAAAAAAATTATTAGGAGAGCAAGATTTTTCTTCATTTAGGGCTTCAGGCTGTCAATCAAAATCAGTAATTAGACGAATTTATAAAGCTAATGTAACTAGAAAGGGACATTATCTGATTTTTGAAGTAACTGCTAATGCTTTTTTATTAAATATGATAAGAATTATTGTTGGCACACTTATAAAAGTAGGGAAAAACGAAATTACCCCAGAAGACTTTGAAAACATTATAAAAAAAAGGGATAGAAAACTAGCTGGTAGAACTATTGAAGCAAAGGGGTTATATTTTGTTGGTCCAGAGTATAATAATTTGGACTATAAGGTGAATAAGGTTTTTGTAAATGAATTGGATTAAAGATTTCATACCCAACATTAAAAAAAACATATCTCAGACTTTTGGGAGTGAAAAAGATAGTAAAGTTCCAGAGGGCTTGTGGCAATCGTGTGATAATTGCGGCTCTATTTTATATATTCCTGAATTAAAGAAAAATTCTTTTGTTTGCTCTAAGTGCTCATATCATCTAAAAATAAATACCCAACAAAGAATTGAAATTACTTTTGATAAAGATAGCTATCAAAGTTTAAATGAAGAGGAAAAGTTCAGAGATTTTCTAAATTTTAGAGATACAAAGAAATATAAAGATAGATTTCAAGAGGCATCAAAAAAATCAAACTGTGATGAGGCTCTTTCAATAGGAATTGGAGAAATAAACGGTATTCAGGTAACGACAGCAATATTTGAATTTGATTTTTTAGGAGGCTCAATGGGAGCAGTCGTCGGAAAACGTTTTGCTGATATTGTTGATCTTAGCCTTAAGAAAAAAATTCCATTAGTTTGTTTTTCAACTAGCGGAGGTGCAAGAATGCAAGAATCTATGATTTCCTTATTTCAAATGGGAAAAACTTCAGCAGCAGTCAAACGACTTAAAAATTCAAAAATTCCTTTTATTTCTATTTTGGTAGACCCTTGCTATGGAGGAGTTTCTGCGAGTTTGGCAATGCTTGGTGACTTAGTAATTTCTGAGCCAAAAGCTCGAATAGGTTTTGCTGGCAAAAGGGTAATAAAAGATACAGTCAAAGAGGACTTGCCTAAAGATTTTCAAACTGCAGAAAAGTTATTAGAAAAGGGATTTATCGATAAAATTATAGACAGAAAAAATTTGAGAGAATTTTTATCAAAAATATTTAAAATTTTGGGCCAGACTTGAGAGATTTATTCAAAAATTTATTAGGTTTGCTCATCTTCCTAACAATTATCTATACACTCTATTTAATTTACAGCGTAACTGATTTTTTAAATTCTGAGGAGAGCCGCATAAAAGTAAGTGATTACGAGCAAGAAATTTTTCAAAAAGAAAGAGATTTAGATAGTCTAAGAAATGAATTTAACAAAAATGATATAAAATCTTCACTAGAGGATATAAAACTCAATTTTGATGGAACACCAGTAAGTTGGGTGATAAAAATTAACATAAAAGATATAGCAATAAGTGAAGAAACTTTTCGAGAACAGCTATTTAATGAGGGTTTCCAAACTTTAATAAATAATGAATTTGTGATTGTTGGACCTTATGTTGATAAATCTAGACTTGAAATTGTTCTAGAGTATTTAAATAGCAATACAGCTTTAGATAATTTAATAATTGAAGAATGGTAGATTTGAGCTTTAGTGTATTAGATATTTTGCTTTTAACAGGAGTTATTCTGTTATTTTTTAGAGTGAGAAAAAATGGATCATTGCGAGAATTGGTCTACATTTCTATTCTTTTTTTATATTCATATGTCGTTTTAAATAATATGAAGGCAGTACATGATTATTTTTTAGAGCAGGGATTTGATTATGCAGATGCGATTTACAACGTCTTTATTGCGATATTTGCCACAGCTGGTTTACCTTTTATTAATTTTTTCATTTCCTTTTACATTCCAAAACTAAGTGGCATTGCTAATCTTTCAATTGGATGCTTAATAGCTTTGTTTAGATATTTATTATTAATTTATTTAGTTTTAACTTTATTTCCAAACCTATACGATATATCTTTATTTGCAAATTCGTTTGTTATTAATGTGATGTTGTCTTACGTGGAAAATATTTATATTTATCTTCTTAGCTAATGTGTGGAATTGTTGGAGTTGTTCAGGATAAAGATTGTTTTACTGAGCTCTACGATGCCCTGATAATGCTTCAGCACAGAGGACAAGATGCAGCGGGGATCACGATATGTAATGGTGACCACCTAAATTCGAGAAAATCAAAGGGTCTTGTGCGTGAAGTTTTTAATCAAAATCATTACGAGAGATTAAAAGGAAACTATGGGATTGGTCATGTTAGATACCCCACAGCAGGAGGCAATACAAAAGAATATGCTCAGCCAATGTATGTTAATTCGCCATATGGTATTTCCTTGGCTCACAATGGAAATTTATCTAATACTCCTGATTTAGCTAAAGAGCTATTTCACAGCGATTTAAGACATATTTCGACTGACTCAGATTCAGAAGTTTTGCTTAACATTCTCGCTCATGAAATTTCTAAACATAAAGAAAAAGATCCAAGTCCGGAGATATTCTTTGAAGCAATTTCAAATACTTTTCAAAGATGCGAAGGGAGTATAAGTGTTGTTTCAATTATTACTGATTATGGGCTACTTGCCTTTAGAGATAAGTTAGGAATAAGGCCTTTAATTCTTGGTTCAAGAGAAAATGAATCTGGAGGTTTAGACTATATGGTTGCTTCTGAGAGTGCAGCCTTCCACTCAAATGGTTTCAAGATCAAAAGAGACATTGCTCCGGGAGAGGCAGTATTTATCACTTTCGATGGACAGCTTTTTTCAAATCAATGTGAAGACGAATCAAAACTCACCCCTTGTTTGTTCGAATTTGTATATTTTGCTAGACCAGATTCCATTATCGATGGAGTTAGCGTTTATGAAGCTAGACAAAATATGGGAGAAAGATTGGCAAAAAAAATTAAAGCTGAAATTCCTCTTGATGATATTGATGTTGTCATGCCAATACCTGAGAGTTCAATAGTCAGTGGGACAAAAGTAGCCGAGTCACTTGATAAGCAAATTGCCTACGGCTTTGTAAAAAATAGGTATGTCGGAAGAACCTTTATAATGCCTGAGCAAAATTTAAGAAAAACTTCTGTCAAAAGAAAACTTAGTCCAATCTACAGTGAATTTAAAGATAAAAAAATCCTTTTAGTTGATGATTCAATAGTGAGAGGAACAACTATGAAAGAAATTGTTAAGATGTGCTATTCCGCTGGAGCTAAGTTAGTTTCTGTTGCCTCAGCTGCAGCTCCTGTAAAACATCCTAATGTCTATGGCATTGATATGGCAGCCAGGGGTGAATTAATAGCGAGTACTAGAGATATTGCGGAGATAAAAAAATTCATTGGCTGCGATCATCTAATTTATCAAGATTTAAACGAGCTTGTTGATTCTGTAACATCTCTGAGCGACAAGATTATTGATGTGGAGAAATCTATCTTTGATGGTAAATATCCTACAAATATAACTCAAGAGTATTTAGAAGTTCTGGCGAAGAGAAGAGGTTCTAAGATTTAATCTCTTCAATATCTAAGTGGGCTATATCTAGGTTTCTTACTTTTTTTAGATAATCTTCAATTTCATTAAAATTCATGTATCGGAAAACCTCTGACGACATGGTATTGAGTTCTTGCATGTATTCGACATATTCTTCTCTAGTAGGTATTTTTCCAAGAAGAGAAGAAATGGCTGTTACTTCAGAAGAGGCAAGGTATACATTACATCCATCTCCCATCCTATTTGGGAAGTTTCTTGTAGATGTAGAAACCATTGTCGCTCCGTCAGCTGCTCTTGCCTGATTTCCCATACATAAAGAACATCCAGGAATTTCAACTTGAGCTTGTGAATCTTTGAAAATATCATAATATCCTTCAGCAGTTAATTGATGCTCATCCATTCTTGTTGGAGGAACTATCCAAAGTTTTGATTTAGCTTTACCATGTCTTTCTAAAAGCTTGCCTGCAGCTCTAAAGTGGCCAATATTTGTCATGCATGAGCCAATAAACCCTTCGTCAACTTTATCGCCTGCAACTTCACTTAGTTTTTTGACATCATCAGGATCATTTGGACAACATAATAATGGCTCATCAATTTCCTCAAGAGGTATATCTATAACTGCTGCATATTCCGCACCCTTATCTGCAGACATTAATACAGGATTTTCAATCCACTTTTCCATTGCTCTAGCTCTTCTTTCAAGGGTTTTTGCATCACTATAACCCTCTGAAATCATCCACCTCAGAAGTGTAATATTTGATTTTAAGTATTCGATAATCGGTTCTTCATCAAGTTTAACAGTACAACCAGAGGACGATCTTTCTGCAGATGCGTCACTAAGCTCAAAAGCCTGTTCAATTTTTAAATTAGGTAAACCTTCTATTTCTAAACACCTACCAGAAAAGATATTCTTTTTGGTTTTTTTGTCTAAAGTGAGCAAGCCGTTTTTTAATGCATAGTAAGGTATGGCATGAACTAAATCTCTGATGGTTATACCAGGTTGCAGCTCACCAGAAAATTTAACCAAAACACTTTCTGGCATTTCCAATGGCATAACTCCAAGAGTTGCAGCAAAAGCTACCATTCCAGAACCTGCAGGAAAACTTATACCTATAGGAAATCTAGTATGGCTATCTCCTCCAGTTCCCACAGTATCAGGTAGCAGCATTCTGTTTAACCATGAATGTATAATCCCATCTCCAGGCCTAAGTGAGACACCACCTCTGTTTATAAAAAAATCTGGTAGTGTTCTGTGAGTGTCTAGATCAACTGGTTTTGGATAAGCTGCTGTATGACAAAATGACTGCATTACGAGATCTGAAGAGAATCCTAAACAAGCAAGCTCTTTCAATTCATCTCTAGTCATTGGACCAGTAGTATCTTGAGATCCCACAGTAGTCATTCGTGGCTCACAATATTCTCCTGCTCTAACACCAGGCATACCACAAGCTTTACCAACCATTTTTTGAGCTAGAGTAAAGCCACTATTTTTTTCATTTTCAGAGCCATATCTTCTAAAGACATCTGATGGAGGGAGGTTGAGTTTTTCTCTTGTTTTATCTGTTAGCTGTCTGCCTATAATTAAATTTATTCTTCCTCCAGCTTTAACTTCATCAAAAATTACGTCATTTTTTATTTCAAATTTAATTAACTCTTTACCAGACTCGTCTTTAATTAATCCGTTATATGGCTCAATAACAATTTTTTGTCCGTGCTCAAGAGATGAAACGTCAAGCTCTAGTGGAAAAGCACCAGAATCTTGAAGTGTGTTATAAAAAATTGGTGCAATTTTCCCTCCTAAACAGAAACCACCAGTTTTTTTGGCAGGTACGTAAGGTATGTCTTCACCCATATGCCATAACATAGAATTTACTGCTGATTTTCTTGAAGAACCAGTTCCAACTACATCTCCAACAAAAACAAGTTTCGATCCATCTGCCTTGAATTCATCAAGTGCTTCAAGAGGTTTTTCAATATTGTCTGAAAATTTTAGAAATGCTTCTGCATGCAATGGAATATCAGGCCTTGACCAAGCCTCCTTAGCAGGAGAAAAGTCATCTGTATTTGTTTCACCGTCAACTTTGTAAACTTTAAGTGGAATTTCATCTGGAAGATCTTTTTTTGATGTAAACCATTCTGCTTCGCTCCAAGAATTAATTATTTTTAGAGCTGAATCGTTTTTATCTCTCATTTCAAAAATATCATTGAATGAGTCATAAACTAAAATTGTATTTTTGAGTGCATCAGCAACTTCATCTCCAAACTTTTCTGCTTTTAAAATCTCAACTAATGCCTCGACTGAATAACCTCCTAACATTGTTCCAAGAATTGATATAGCCCTTTCAGGTGTAATTAAAGAAATATTTATTTTCTCAAGTGCAATATCTTTTAAGAATCCTGCTTTTACATATGCAGTTTCATCAACTCCGGGAGAAACTTCATTTTCTAAGAGTGAAATTAATTCCTCACCCCCTTTATTCGATTCTATAATTTTTACTAATTCTTGAATCTCCTCGAGATTTAAAGGCAGAGGAGGGAGTCCATTTTCTTCCCTTTCAGCTTTTTGTTTATAATATGAGGTCAGCATATTTGTAAAAATTTGTTCACAATTCTACATCTAAGTTATCTTAATAGAAAGTGAAGTAATATTTGAAATGAAAGAGAAGTTAATAAAAAGAAATCCATGTATTGGAGTTTGCTCTACCACGTATGGAGACGATATTTGCAAGGGGTGTAAAAGATTTAGACATGAAGTCAGTTCATGGACTAAATATTCAGATGTGGAGAAAAATATCGTTAATAGAAGACTGGAAAAATTTAAAGCTTTAATTCTCAATGATAAGTTCTCTATTGTCGATCAACAAAAATTTGAGCTTAGCCTTAAAGAAAAAGGAATTCGTCATAACAAAGAGTTGGATCCTATTTGTTGGATTATCGATCTTTTACGTACAAAAACTTTAACTGAGATTATTCTTAGTGAATTTGGCCTTGAACTTAAAAGTGCCTATCAGAATTACTCAATTACTCAAATTAGCGATCTAGTTAATAAAGAGTTTCTTGATTTCTCTGAAGCTCATTACGATAGGTATATAGAGCTTTAATTTATTTGGCTATAGGTATTTCCTCTATTTTCGTTGTATATCTTCTTGATTTCATCTCTCTTTTCATTCTCCATGTATTTTCATACCCTTGATTGCCAAAACCTATTTTTGCTATCTCTCTTAGATTTATAAAATCTATGACACTCATTAATATTTCTGATTCCTTGCTGTCATAGTTATCATTAAATAAGTCAGTTTGATATCCATAACTATCAGTAAAATCACTGAGCAATATGCCAGCCTTCGAATATAAATATCCTTCCGCGTAAATTTTTTCCATTAAATTATTAGCTATTTTGATTATTATTCTGGAATCATTTGTAGGATGAGCTAATTGTTGATATTCCGAAGCATATATTTGGCTTATTTTTTTGTTATAACGATTTGATCTTATAAATACTGTGATAATTCTGCATTTTTGATTTTCATATCTTAATTTCTCCGCAGCTCTACTTGCATGGAAGCTTATTGCCTCTTTTAAAACTCTTTTATCCCTAATTGATTTGCCGAAACTTCTGCTTACCATTATTTGTTTCTTTGGCTCCATAATGTTATTTGAATCTAGACACTTTTGGCTTTTCAATTCTCTAACTGTTCTTTCCAAAACAACATTAAACCTATCGCCAATCAACCTTGATCTTACTTGAGTCAAATTAAAGGCATTATCAACTCCTAAATCTTTAAGTTTTAAACTTAATCTTTTTCCAACACCCCAAATTTTTTCTACTGGAGTGGCTTTCAAATAATGATTTATTGCTCTCTTATTTTGTAGTATGACGACCCCCTGAAATCTTGAATCTTCCTTGGCAATTCTATTCGCAATCTTTGCTAAAGTTTTGGTAGGGGCTATTCCTATACTTACTGGAATCCCTACCCAATCCTTTATCCTGTTCTTACACTGAAAGGCAAAATTTACTAAGTCGATATTTTTTTCAAACGTTCTTAAATCAAGAAAAGCTTCATCGATGCTGTAAATATCAATCTCAGGACAGATCTCGCCAAGAATATTCATAACTCTATTAGAAATATCAGCATAGAGCTCATAGTTTGAAGAAAAGACTATGCCATCACTCTTTAAGTACTGGTTCTTAACTTGAAACCAAGGCTGTCCCATTGCCACTCCCATTTTTTTGGCTTCTGGAGATCTAGCGATAACACAGCCATCATTATTACTTAAAACAATTACTGGTTTTTTTGTTAAGTCAGGTCTAAAAATTTTTTCACAGGAAGCATAGAAGCTATTGCAATCAACTAATGCAAACATTAGTAAACGTTGATAGAGGAGGTCACTACACCCAAGAATTCAAAATCTGGCATATTTTCTATATTTAAGATTTTATTATTCTTGCAGTTTGTCATAAGAATTTTTTTTGTATCTATAATTATTTTTCTACATATAAACTCACCATTTGCAGAAGCAACAATTATATCTCCACTATTAGGCTTGAGACTCCTATCTATAATGAGTATGGCATTATTTTTTATTCCAGAAAATAACATATCGTTACCTCTGAATCTCATTAAAAATGTTGAGCTTGGTCTTTTTATTAAGAGATCATTAATATTGATAGGGTTCTCTACATAATCATTAGCTGGACTGGGAAATCCAGAGTGCTTTAGTTTTTTATGGGAAAAAGCATCCCTATTTTTTTGATTATGAAACATAAAAAGTACTGTATATATATACAGTATTTTATATTAAATATTTATATTGGGAAAGATCTAAGAGTTAATTCTTGCTCATATTCGATTACCCAACCTTTATCCTCCCAACTGCCAAGAACAGCTCTGATAGAATTGCTATCAACGTGATGAATAAAAGGTCTGTGAGTATGACCATGGATTAAAATATCAATATTATTTTTTTTGACGATTTCTGAAATATATTCTTGGTTAACATCCATAATGTTTTCTGGCTTATTGCTGCTTTTCTCTGCGCTCTCCGCTCTCATTTCATTAGCAATTTGAACTCTCTCTTCAAGTGGCTTAGAAAGAAAATCATTGATCCA
Source organism: SAR86 cluster bacterium (assembly GCA_023703535.1). Classification (NCBI taxonomy): domain Bacteria; kingdom Pseudomonadati; phylum Pseudomonadota; class Gammaproteobacteria; species SAR86 cluster bacterium. The sequence continues at coordinate 773,801 of CP097967.1, read as the reverse complement.
CTGACTAGATCTTATTTCATTTTTCAGTGACTGATACTGTTTATCATCAATACAGAAAGAGTCTCCATGGGAGATCATAATATTCTTATTGCCAGAAGAAAAAATATACATATCTTCGAGAATTTTAATTCCCGATTTATTTTCAAATTCTTTAGCAATTAAAAAATCTCTGTTTCCAGCAATAAAGAAAACTTCTATTGAATCTGAGAGTTTTTTGAGCTGCTTAATAACTTCAAGACTATCTTGGCTTTGGTCATCGTCTCCAATCCAATATTCAAAAAGATCACCAAGAATGAAAAGTTTGGAATATTTGTTTTTTGCCTGATCTAAAAAATCAAAAAACATTTGTGTTTTTTTTGGAGAATTAGAATCTAAGTGTATATCTGAAATAAAACCAAACATCTTAGTGATGATAACTTTTTTAAAAAATTTCAGAAAGAATATTTAGGCAAGAGTTTTTTGTTTTAAATCGTTAATGACAGCTTTTTTAAAAACATTTTTTTCATATTTTAATAAAAAAGAAAACAATATTTTTTTAGAGTTAATAGGAAATTTTTTAAAAAATTCTAAGTCCCTCTCAATTTTTGATAACAGCTTCTCTTCTGATAAAAATTTTTTAATAAATTTATCATCATCACTCTCGTATGAAGGCTCTAAGATTCTTGCATCATCCTGGGATGCCTTAAGCAAAAGTTTTAAAATTAAAAATAATCTTAATCTGAAGTTTTTTATTAACTTAATTAATTTAAAGTTTTGGTCATGGTAGGACCTATATGACGTTATGTCATATCTTTGATCGGGTAACAAATCTTCCACAAATTTTCTAACTTCTGGGAAAGAATTTAATTCTCTATTTAAATCTCTCAGTGATTTTTTCTCTAAGCTATCTATAGAGATGCGGTTATCGTCATGCATATTGGAACTAACAAGGTTTATTTTTTTCACACCAGCTTCTTTCGCCTTTGCAAAAAAGCTATAAAAAATTAAATATGGAACATTTGGTTCAGCAATAGTTAATGTTCGAACCCCTTTAATTTTGATGTGATGAAGAAAACCAGTAATAAAATTATTTATTGATCTATCACCTTTTTTTAAATTTGCATATGTAATATCTTCATGCCCATTTTTGCACCACCATTTTTCAAGAATTTTCAGATCATTTTTAGTTATAAGATCAAGGACATGATTTGAGTACCAACTATGTTTTAATAGCTCTAATCTGAATGACCCCATTTTGTGATCCAATGATAATTCTGTAAATTTCTTTAAATCAGCTATCTCCCAGCCTTGTGGTAATTTAACATCCCTAATATTCAGATAGTTAACTTGTGAATTTAAAGCAATTTTGTAATTTTTTTCTAGACAATAACTAAGTAATTTACTTAATGCTATGCCCTTTCTTCTTCCTCCATCAACGTACAATGGAGCGCAATATTCAATGTCACATTTTTTGCTTTTGGCATCACGATATGAGACATTGATATTAACTCCATTTTGACATCCTATATCAATAAGTGATTTCCACTTTGCAATTTTATTTACTGGATAATCAGGAAAATCTAGGTATGTCTTTTTTTTGCCAATCATGTATTTTTTTAATTTTGATTCGATTATTCGCCAATTCTTTCTTGAATAAAAAGACTCTGGTATATGAAAAAGACAACTTATAAGATGTGAGGTATCTTTTTTACTTACTTTAATATTATTTGCAAGAACTAAATATGCCAAGATGAATTTATCAAGACAAGGCTCTTTATAATCACTTGAAAAATAATATCTATTTAGAGGACTGGGATCATTATCAGCTTTAAACAATTTAAGTATCTGATCTTTGCTTTGTTTTGTGGCAACTTCAATAATGTTTTCTCTGAAATAATTTTCTAGCTCTAAAATCTTTTCAAAGTTTTCAAAACTATCATCTATCCTTAGATATTTTTTAAAATTTACCAAAAAAGTTTTGTGTGCTTTTGTTTGCATAAATTAAATGATAATTATGCTAATGACACTTTATGACGACTGCAGGAAATACTATTATTACACTGTAATAACTTGAGAGTGGCTCCCCGAACTGGGCTCGAACCAGTGACCCACTGATTAACAGTCAGTTGCTCTACCAACTGAGCTATCGGGGAACGAACTTGAGATTATATACAACTATTTTTAAATAAAAAACTATGTCTATCTTTAAAGTATCTGCAGATTTTAATCCAGCAGGCGATCAACCCAAAGCAATTAAAACAATTTCTGACAATCTTAAGAGTGGATTACTAAATCAAGTATTGCTAGGAGTTACAGGTTCTGGAAAAACTTATACGGTTGCTAAGGTTATTGAAGAGACACAAAGACCAGCAATAATAATGGCTCCAAATAAAACTTTAGCTGCTCAATTATATGGAGAATTTAAAGATTTTTTTCCTGATAATAGAGTTGAGTATTTCATATCCTATTACGATTACTATCAACCTGAAGCATATGTTCCCTCGTCTGATACTTATATAGCAAAGGACGCCAATATAAATGAACATATTGAGCAGATGCGACTTTCTGCTACAAAGGCTCTTATAGAATCTAATGACACAATAGTAGTTGCTTCTGTTTCAGCAATATATGGTCTTGGGGATCCAAAATCTTATCTAAAAATGGTAATGAATATAAGTCGAGGAGAAATTGTTAATCAAAGAGATATTCTTAGACAGCTTTCAACCATGCAGTACTCTAGAAATGATCTAGATTTCCAGCGTGCAAACTTTAGGGTCAGAGGAAACGTAATTGACATCTTCCCTGCAGAAGCAGAAAAAGATGCAATTAGAGTAGAGCTTGAATTCGACAAAATTTCAGAAATATCCATTTTTGATCCTTTGACAGGCGCAATAATTTCCGAAGTTCCAAGAGTAACTATTTTTCCAAAGACTCATTATGTAACGCCACAAGAAAAAATAGATTTAGCTATTAAAGACATTCGTGTTGAGCTAGGCGGCAGGCTCGAGGAGCTCAAGAAAAACAATAAACTTCTTGAGGCTCAAAGGCTTGAAGAAAGAACAAATTATGATTTAGAAATGATGGCAGAATTAGGCTTTTGTAATGGTGTTGAAAACTATTCAAGATATCTCTCTGGAAGGAAGGCTGGCGAAGCTCCACCCTGTCTTTTTGATTACATACCAGAGAATGCAATTGTTTTTGTTGATGAATCTCATGTATCTGTTCCTCAAATAGGAGGAATGTTTCGTGGCGACCGTTCAAGAAAAGAAACACTTGTTGAGTATGGCTTTAGATTGCCTAGTGCATTAGATAATCGTCCATTAAGATTTGAAGAATGGGATAACTTGGCACCACAAAGAGTCTTTATTTCCGCTACTCCAGGGAAATGGGAAAATGAGCATTTAGATGCAAAAGTTGAATTATTGGTAAGGCCAACTGGTTTGGTTGATCCAGAAATTGAAGTAAAGCCAGCAAAGTTTCAGGTAGAAGATGTATTAGAGGAAGTGAATAAAACTACAAAGAAAGGTTTCAGAACACTCATTACAACATTAACCAAAAAAATGGCTGAAGACTTAACTGATTTCATGTATGAAAAAAATATTAGGGTTCGCTATATGCATTCAGATATAGATTCAGTTGAAAGAGTCGAGATTTTAAGAGATTTAAGATTAGGTGCTTTTGATGTGTTAATTGGTATAAATCTTCTTAGAGAAGGCTTAGATTTACCTGAAGTTGGCTTGGTAGCTGTTTTAGATGCTGATAAAGAAGGCTTTCTAAGGTCAGAGGGATCTTTAATTCAAACAATAGGTAGAGCTGCTAGAAATATAGAGGGGAAGGCAATTCTGTATGCCGATAAAGAGACAGGCTCCATTCAAAGAGCAATAGAGGAAACAGCAAGAAGAAGAGATATTCAAAAAAAATATAATGATAAGAATAAAATTATCCCAAGAACAGTCAGCTCAAAGATTAAAGATGTCATGGAAGGAGCAAGGATCAAGCAAAAGCAAAAGAAGGATGATAAAAAAGATGCTGAATTTTATGATACTTCAAAAGTAGACTACCATAACATTGGCAAAGAGATTAAAAAACTCGAAAAACTAATGAGAAGTTCAGCTACAGATTTAGATTTCGAAAAAGCAGCTTTTTATCGAGATTTGATCAAAGAGTTAAAGGAGAAAGTTTTAATAAAGAGAGCTTAGAATGCCCAAACCAAAAATACTTTTTTTATCAGGACAAGAAATTTTTAATGAGCTTGATAAAAAAAGATATTTCGAAACAAGTTCCTCCTCTGTGCATACTCAATATGCTTTTATTCTCAAAGTTAATGAGCAGTATACAGAGAATCAACTAGAACAGATAAAAAATATTCTTAACGCAACTGATCTTAATATTTCACCCTCACTAATCTTCTCTCCTCGATTAGGAACAAAAAGTTCATGGTCAAGCAAATGTGAGGATATTTTTAGAAATATTGGTTTAAAAAGTATTGATAGAATCGAAAGACTCAAGGTATTTGCAGGAAATGAAAATGATTTAAAATCTGCAAAAGAAAATATCTTCGATAGAATGACAGAATCTGCTTTTGAAGATTTTGAATCTGTAAAAGAGATTTTTTCGATAACACCAAGAAAAAAACTTCAAATTTTCAATATTCATACAGATCCTCAGCTTCTCGAAAATCTTAATAACGAATTATCCTTAGCATTAAATTCTTTTGAGATAGATTATCTCATGGGCTTATTTAAGAAATTAGATAGAGGCATCACAGATGCGGAACTCATGATGTTTTCTCAAATAAATTCAGAACATTGCCGACATAAAATTTTCAGATCAACCTGGCAAACAGATTTGCCCTTTTCCTATGATTCATTATTCGATGGGATTAAATCAACTACTAAAGACTCTATGGAACATGTGTTGTCTGCGTATCATGATAATTCTGCAGTAATCAAATCAAATTCAAAATCTTTTTTAGAAGTTGGAGGAGACCTAAAGTACAAATTTTTCAAACAAGATGTACATACTACAATTAAAGTTGAAACTCATAATCACCCTACTGGTATTTCTCCTTTTGAAGGTTCTGCTACAGGCTCAGGTGGTGAGATAAGAGATTGTAGTGCAACAGGGCGAGTGGCAAGACCAAAGGCAGGATTTATTGGGTTAACTTTATCTCATCTTAGGTTAGGGAATGAACTTGAAGAATGGGAAAGCCCACTGGATAAGCCATCTTATTTAAGTTCTCCAAAAGATATCATTCTTGATGCCCCAATTGGAGCTGCAGCTTATAACAATGAGTTCGGGAGACCTGCTATATATGGCTATTTTAGAACTCTTGAGCATGAAAAACTTGGTTTCCATAAACCGATTATGTTAGCTGGTGGAGTGGGCTCTATAAAAGAAATACACATAGAAAAAGGCCAGCCTGAGCCAGATGATTTAGTTATTGTTTTAGGGGGCCCTAGTATGCTTATTGGTCTTGGTGGTGGCTCAGCAAGTTCTGTAAAAGGTGGATCCTCGAGCAGTGATTTAGACTTTGCATCAGTACAGAGATCTAATCCTGAAATGCAAAGAAGAGCTCAACAAGTTTTAGATAGATTCAATGCAAGAAATGCCAAAAATCCTATTAGCTTTATACATGATGTAGGAGCTGGTGGAATTTCTAATGCAATTCCAGAACTTGCAAAAGACACTAATCTAGGAGTGGCAATTCAACTAAAGAACATTTTTTCTGAGGATGACACTCTATCTCCGATGGAGATTTGGAGTAACGAGTCCCAAGAAAGATACGTCTTTTCAATTCCAGAAAAGAAACTAAAAGTTTTAGAAGATATATGCAAAAGAGAGAGATGTCCTTATTCTGTTGCAGGCAAAATGACAGAACAAAAAACAATAGATGTGAAATGGGAAAATGAACAAGTTGTTTTGTTAGATATAGATGATTTATTTGGAGAGATACCACTACCTAAGCTAATTGCACAAGATTATGACAGAACAACAGAACAAGAAGAACTACCTGAAAATAATATCGGAAAGCTCATTGCAAATGTGCTTAAGTACCCTGCGGTTGCATCTAAAGACTTCTTAATCACGATTGGTGATAGAACAGTAAATGGCTTGGTATATAGAGATCAATTAATTGGTAACAGACAAGTTCCTGTAAGTGATTATGCTATTACTTTAGATGATTATCATGCTTACTCGGGCCAAGTTTTTGCAATTGGAGAGAAACCAAATATTTCCATAGAAAATCCTGAAGCATCGGTGAGAATGTGTATGGCAGAAGCTCTGACAAATATTATTGGAGTAAAACACGACTCTCTTAAAAATATAGTTTTTTCAGCTAACTGGATGAGCTCTTCAAAAACTTCTGATGAAAGAGGAGATCTTTTAAGAGGAGTCCAGGCTATTTCAAATTTGGCAAATGAATTAGGAGTATCGATTCCGGTGGGAAAAGATTCACTCTCAATGAATGTAAACTGGCAGGAGAATGGTGAAGAAAAAAGTATTACTTCTCCCATGACATTAAATTTAAGCGCATTTTCTAACGTTCCTGATGTCAGAGAAAGTGTAACCCCTGAGCTTTCAGAAGAAGATTCACACCTTTTGCATGTATGGATAAACGAAACTTCAAATAGAATGGGTGGTAGTGCACTTTATCAGTCTTATGGTCTGTATGGTGGCGTAACCCCTGATGTGGATAACACCAAAAGATTAGAAAGACTATTTAATTCTATTCAAAAGCTACTTGGAAAAAAACAAATTCTAGCCACTCATGATGTTTCCGATGGCGGTTTGATTGTCACCTTATTGGAGATGGCATTTTGTAGTAATAAGGGCCTAGATATATCGCTAAATGAATCTGATAAAGATTTATTAGTACCGAGGCTTTTTGCTGAGGAAGTTGGTGTCGTAATAGAAGTTAAAAGCGAAGACCTAAAAGATGTAAAAGAATATTTAGCAAAAAAAGATCTCTACTTTAATGAAGTTGCAAAGAAGAATGAGAAAAAAGAAATAAATATCACTAATTTCAACGATGAGATTTTTTCAGATAAGATTGAAAACCTATTTGAGCTGTGGAGTGAAATGAGTAACTCAATTAAAGCAATAAGAGATAACCCAGTTACTACAAGTGAGCAAATAGCAACTTATAAGAAAGAAGACATCTTTTTAAATCCACAAATAAATTTCGACGTCCCTAAAGTAAGTTCCAGAATTTTTTCTTCAAGACCTAAAGTTGCACTGCTTAGAGAACAAGGAATTAATGGCCATTATGATATGGCTGCAGCTTTAATGGCTTCAGGCTTTGAGGTGCGTGATGTTCATATGAGTGAGTTAGGGACCAAAGTGAAAAACTTTGATGACTGTTCAGGTTTAGTGGTTCCTGGAGGTTTTTCATATGGCGATGTTCTTGGGGCAGGTTCAGGAATGTCCAATACAATTATGCACAATGCAAAATTGAAGAAAATTTTTAAGAATTTTTTTGAAAATGAAAATAAATTTGTCTTAGGAGTATGCAATGGATGTCAGTTTTTATCTGGCTTAAAAGATATTATTCCTGGCGCAAGTAATTGGCCAAAATTTGAAAAAAATCTTTCCAATCAATACGAATGTAGGCTTGTGCAGATAAAAATTGCTGAGAGCAGATCAATATTCTTTAAAGATATGCAAAACAGTGTGATTCCAATAATGGTTTCACATGGCGAGGGTCGTGTTGGCGTGAATGTAAATGAAAATGTAATTGGAAACTATGTAGATTCGTCTCACAACATAGCAGAAAAGTATCCTTTGAATCCAAATGGATCTAAAAATGGAATAGCTGGTGTTTGTAATGAAGATGGAAGAATTACCATTATGATGCCTCATCCAGAAAGAACTTTTATGACAAAACAGTTTTCATGGGCACCTAATGACTGGGACGAGCATTCACCTTGGTTCAAGATGTTTGATAATGCCTATAAATTTTCTAAGAATTAATATTTAAGAACTTCATTGAAAACATTATTTCTGTCTTCTTCAAGAAATAATTGTAGAGTTCTCTTAACAGTTGGAAAAGCCAACTCATCCCAAGGAATTTCATCTATTTTGAATAATTTTACTTCACTACTTTCAGGAGTTGGCCCAAAACTAGAGCCATTAATTTCACCAGTAAAAAAAGTATATATTTGATTAATATGAGGAACACTTAAGATTGTAAACAAATTTACATTTTCTACTTTCAATAGCGCTTCCTCATAAGTTTCTCTAACTGCACCTTCCTCAATACTCTCACCATTTTCAAGAAAACCTGCTGGTAATGTCCAAAACCCAGACCTTGGCTCAATATTTCTTTTACATAAAAGAATTTCATTATTCGAATTAAATGGTAGTACGCCAGTAACTATATTCGGGTTTGAATAAAAGATTTCATTACATTGTGTACACACTAGTCTTTCATGAGTATCACCATCTGGGACTTTCTTCTCAATTTGTGCGGAAGAACATTTGGAACAAAAATTCATAAATTCAATCTTCCAATTATAATAGAGTAATGATTTATAACCTAGGAACAAAAAAACCAAACTTCAATCCTGCGAAGGTTTGGATTGCTGAATCTGCAGATTTAATTGGAGATGTAATTTTAGAGCCAGATGTATCAGTTTGGTTTAACGTAACAATTCGTGGCGATAATGAAACAATAATCATTAAAGAGGGAACTAATATTCAAGATAATACGGTTATTCATACAGATGAGGGGATAGTGGTTGAAATTGGAAAAAATGTAACTGTAGGCCATAAAGTAATCATTCATGGAGCTCAGATAGGTGAAAATTCTATTGTCGGCATGGGCAGCATTGTTATGAACCACGCAAAAATAGGAAAAAACTCTATTTTGGGGGCCAATTCACTAGTCACAGAAAATAAATCATTTCCTGATAATTCACTTATAATGGGTTCTCCAGCAAAAGTGGTTAGAGAATTAAGTGATGATGAAGTAAAATTACTTGCTTACAGCTCAAAGCATTACATTGAAAAATCAAAACACTTTGCTAAGGAATTAAAAGTTGAAACTTAATCAAGTTAGGCAATCATTTTTAAATTATTTTAAGAATAAGAACCATAAAATTTTGCCGTCCAGTGGTTTAGTTCCAAAAGGTGACGATAGCTTATTGTTCACAAATGCTGGAATGGTTCAGTTTAAAGATACTTTTCTTGGTTTAGATAATAGAGATTATTCTGCCACTACCTCACAAAAATGTTTACGAGTTGGTGGTAAACATAATGATCTTGAAAATGTCGGCTTCACAACGAGACATCAAACTTTCTTTGAAATGCTTGGAAACTTTAGTTTTGGAGAATATTTTAAGGAGAAGGCTATTGAATATGCATGGGAATTCTTAACTGAAGAACTAAAACTACCTGAGGATCGACTTTGGGTTACTGTCCATAAGGATGATAAAGAGTCTGAAGAAATCTGGCTTAAAAAAATTGGGGTGTCTTCAACAAGACTTGCAAAACTTGGTGATGATGACAATTTCTGGTCAATGGGAGATACAGGTCCGTGTGGACCATGTTCTGAAATATTTTTTGACAACGGAAAAAACTTTGATGGAAAAGCACCAGGAGAAGGAGATACAGGAGAAAGATACATCGAAATCTGGAATTTAGTTTTTATGGAATTCAATAGAGATTCAAACGGCAAGCTTTCTTCATTACCTGTTAAATGTGTTGATACCGGCATGGGACTGGAGAGAATGTGTTCAGTCATGCAGGAAGTTGGATCTAATTTCGACATAGATATTTTTAAATCCCTAAAAAATTTAATGTCTAAACATTTCACAGAACCTAACGATCAATCTTTAAATGTTTTAGCCGATCATCTGAGAGCAATTTTTTTCTTAATGGCAGAAAATATAATTCCTTCAAATGAGGGAAGGGGATATGTATTAAGAAGGCTAATAAGGAGAGCTGTCAGACATGGTTATAAGATGGGTTCAAGAGATCCATTTTTATCTCAGTTTCTAACTCATCTTAAAAATGACTTTAAAGAAGATTTCGGAGATGATTTTTTAAAGTTTGAAAAAATACAAAAAGATTTACTAACTGAAGAGCAATTATTTTTTAAGACTCTAAAAACAGGCATTGAAATTTTTGAAGCAAGTATCAATGACACAGATGGCAAGCAATTAGACGGAGCAATTGCATTTAAACTGCATGATACTTATGGATTTCCAGTCGACTTGACTATGGCAATGGCTCAAGAAAGAGGCTTAAAAGTTGATCAAAAGGGCTTTGATAAACTTATGAAAAAACAAAGAGAGGGCTCAAAGTCTTCTTCAATGTTTAAAGTTTTAGATATTACTATTGATCCAAAAATTAACAGTGAGTTTGTTGGCTATCAAGAACAAACTGCCGAAGGAAGTTGCGTTGCTTTATTCGATGAGGAGGGAAATTCAGTCACTTCTTTATCAGGAGAGGGTTTTGCAATCTTTTCTAAAACGCCGTTTTATGCCGAATCAGGAGGGCAGGTTGCAGATACTGGTATTTTTAAGAGCACAAACCTCAAAGGAGAGATTCTAAACTGTAAGAAAGTAGGAGATTTCCATCTTCATGAAGTAACAATTGCAGAAGGATCACTGGAATTAAATGCTGATGTTGAACTAATAATTGATTCTGAGCGAAGAGAAAAAATTGTTTCAAATCATTCGGCAACTCATCTTTTGCATTCTGCTCTTAGAAAAGTTTTGGGAGAAAATGTTGAGCAAAGAGGTTCATTAGTCAATGAAGAAAAACTTCGATTTGATTTTTCACACTCTAATAAAGTTACAGATGATCAAATAATGGAAATTGAAGATATTGTAAATTTAAAAATTGAGGAAGCTATTGATACCAAAACAGAAGTATTGCCATACGAAGATGCCCTTAAAACTGGAGCTTTAGCCTTTTTTGGAGATAAATATGGTGAAAAAGTAAGAGTTGTATACATAAATGGAGATTTTTCTGTAGAATTTTGTGGAGGAACACATGTTAAAAATACCTCGGAAATTGGTGGCTTTGCTGTTACAAATGAAACATCGGTTTCGTCTGGGGTCAGGAGGATAGAGGCAATAAGCGGAGAAAAATATTACAAAGAATCACAAAATGCTTTGAAAACTCTTGAGCTATTGAGTGTTAAGTTGAATGTTCCTCAAGAAAAAATTGCAGATAGAGTTGATGAGTTGTTAGAGAGCTTAAAAAATTCAAAAAAAAATAATCCAGTCATTCAAGCAAAAGAATTAAGAGATGAGCAGTGTAATTTTTCAGGTTCTTCTGGAGTAATTAAAATTTTTGAAAATGCCTCTCTTGAAATTCTTAGGAAAGAGTCAGACAAATTAAAATCTGATAAAAAAATCGTTTTTGCTATTTGTCTAAGCACTACTGAGGATAAATTAATTTATATAGTCTCTTCTAATAATTCTGATGAAGCACCAGCATCTGAAATTATTAAATCAGTGAACGATGCTTTTGATGGCAGTGGTGGTGGCCGAGCAGATTTTGCTCAAGGCGGAAGCTCACAAAAAGAAAGTGTTGATGAAATGGTCACAAAACTAAAGGGACTTTTTAAAGGTTAACAAAACATGAGAAAACTTTTTTTAAGCACAATTACTATTTTCATACTAATTGCATGTTCTTCAGCACCTACAAAAAAAGAAGAAATTAAAACCGTTAAGGTAAACGCAGCTATAGGAGAGATAGAGGGACTGATCGAAGAAGATGTGTATTTATTTAAAGGGATCCCTTTTGCTCAACCTCCTGTTGGTGAGCTTAGATGGAAAGCGCCACGGAAGCTAGCTCCAGTTTCTGAGACCATTAAAGCATTTAGCCATAAATCAAAGTGCACTCAACCTAAAGAAAATGAATTTATTTTAGATCGAGGAGTAACAGAGGGTGGTGAGGATTGTCTATATTTAAATATCTTTGTTCCTAAAGGCAATGTTGATATTTCGAAAAATAATTATCCAATAATGTTTTGGATTCATGGAGGCTCAAATATTTGGGGAACAGGAAACTCTTATGACTTTTCCAAACTAGCCGAGAGTCAGAAAGTTGTTGTCATTACAATTAACTATCGACTAGGTCCAATGGGCTGGTTTTCTTCAAGTCATTTAAGAAACACCTCAGAGGGAGATGACCAGTCATCAAATTTTGGCCATCTGGATATTATTGCAGCACTAGAATGGGTGCAAGAAAATGGTAATAGTTTTGGTGGTGACCCTACAAACGTTACTATTTTTGGAGAGTCTGCCGGTGGACATAATGTATTAGTCTTATTGGCAGCTAAAAAAGCTAGGGGCTTATTTCATAAAGCAATTTCGCAGTCTGGCTATGTATCATCTTTTTCTGAACAGTTTGCCTCGGAAGAATCTGAACTTTCATCAGCAAAGGTTTTCCAGGACGATATAAGATTTTTAACTGAAGACCAGCAAATTGCCGATTATCTTAGAGATATGCCAATCAAAGAGGTTTTTCAAAGATACAAGCAAGCAGATGAAAGTCATCTTTATTCGATATCTCCAATCAGTATAAGAGATGATATTGTTATACCAAAAGAGGGGATTTATAAAGCACTTGAGGATGTCGATCCTTCAGTAGTAGTTGTTGCAGGTACAAATAAAGATGAATTAAATCTTTGGTATTTGAGATCGAAATATTTTTATCAAACAGCCCTAAATTTAGGACGTAATCTTAAGAGAAGTGAAGAAAACCTTAAAAGTTGGATTAAGTATCGAAGTAATATTTGGCGTTTCACAGGAGCAGAAGAACCTCTAAGAAGAATGTCTAAATCAAATCAGAACTTATATTCTTTCAGATTTGATTGGGATGAAGAGGCTTCGACTATATTAGGTGATTACCCACTCTTTTTAGGCGCAGCACATGGCTTGGAGATACCATTTATTTCTGGTGACTATTCTTTAGTGCCAGCTTACGCAAGACCTTTAGTTTTCCCAAATGAATCTAAAGAGGGTCGAGAGTATTTAAGCAACTTAATGATGCAGTATTGGGCAAATATTGCTAAGTATGGTGATCCTAATACATTTGTGCAGGACCATAGGTGGAATAAATTTAGAATACAAAACCAAAATTATTTGAGGCTTGATAGTCCTGAATACATACAAATGGTTTACGATCCAGTCGATGCAGATGTAATGCTCAAAACCTTAGAGTCTGATTCAACACTTGAGTTAAAAGAAAGATGCTTAATCGGTTGGATTGCAGAAATGAACTTTGTGGAGGAGATGAGAGGAGATCCTCCCTTCGATTTTTGCAGTGAGTACACAAGCGTAGATCTTCTTAAATTAAGAAGGCTAACCGAAGGCAGAGACTAAATACCAAATAATTTGTATTATTAGAGGTCCGGAGAGGTGGCTGAGTGGTCGAAAGCGGCACCCTGCTAAGGTGTTATACGGTTTCCGTATCGAGGGTTCGAATCCCTCTCTCTCCGCCAGTCTTTTACAGCAGCCTAAGATTGCAAGAAAAATTTTCGCCAAGAATCAGATTCTTTTTTATAACATTCTCTGTAATTTAATCTATCTTCAAATGCTTCCCAGAATTCAAAGTAATTTATTTTGACCTGGAAACCACCCCAGTCTGAAGGTCTATTTTCTTGAATCTCTCCAGCATCAACTTTAGCTTTTATTGCATCATATTTTTCCCTCAGAATTTCATAGGATTCAATCTCTTCAGATTGGTTTGAGGCGATTGCCGAAATATTTTTACCTATTTCTCTTTCTTGAAAATGTTGATCTGAAAATTTTTCTGAGCATTTTGATATTTCGCCTTCAATTCTTATTTGAGTATCAGTATTAGGCCACCAGAAATTGATTGCCACCAAAGCATTATTTTCAAATTGCTTGGCTTTATCACTTTTATAGTTTGAAAAGAAAATTAAATGATCTTCAAAAAAATATTTAAAATTTACGTATCGCGCATGTGGTTGCCCATTAGCATCAACGGAACTCACACATCCTGCCTCAACATGTGGTTGCCCATTTTCTTCAGCTTTGACGTAATAGCTTTCAAATAACTGAAACGGTGGAGCAGCGTTTAAATTTTTAAATAACATTATCCAAATGAACGTATTTGTATAGCATCAGCATATATATCAGAAAATACACCTGAAATTACCACAAACTTTTTTCTTCCCCTCATTTTGTAATGTTTTTTTAGGACTTCAAAAGCTGAATTGATAGTTTTTTCATGGTCTTTAGTAAATTTTAGAAACAAATTTTGAGTAGAAGATGATATTGAAAGTTTTGATTGAGTTTCAAGACGATTACTAAAGGCAAAAACAGGTACAGTTGGTTTGGCTCGAGAGATTAAATTTGCTGTAAAGCCACTTCTTGTTAAAACAACAATTGCATCCGCATCAATTTTACTTGCTAATTTTACAGAGGTTGCCGCCAGTTTATGCCAATCGGTTTGTTGTTTGAAATTATTTTCAAAGTGCAATGTTTCTGAACGTTCAGCATTCCTTGCAACCTGATCAATGTATTTCACACACTCTACTGGATATTTGCCAATACTTGTTTCTCCTGAAAGCATTAATGCATCTGTGCCCTCATAAACAGCATTTGCCACATCTGAGACCTCTGCTCTTGAAGGATGAGGGCTATCAATCATTGATTCTAGTAATTGAGTTGCAACAATTGATTTTTTACCTTTCGAAGAGGCAATTTTAATAATATTTCTTTGGATATAAGGCAAGTTTGTAATGTCTGTTTCAATGCCTAAATCTCCCCTTGCCACCATGACACCATCTGAGTTTTCAATCACTTCTTCAAGATTTGAAAGGCCTTCTTGGTCCTCTATTTTGACAAAAATTTCTACATCAGAAACTTTCTTCCCCAAAAATTTCTTTAATTCATTTAAATCTTTCTTTGATCTACAAAAAGATAAGGCAATAAAATCAACCCCTTTAGAAATTGCATATTTAATATCTTTTTTATCTTTATCTGTAAGAGATGGAAGAGTTACTTTCGCTCCAGGAAAATTTACGTGCTTTCTGCTTCCTATTTCACCAGAATCTAAAACTTCACATTTCACATTTTTATCTTTATCTATATTTCTAATTTTTAGATCAATAGCTCCGTTATCTAAGGAGACTTTACCTCCTTTTTTCAGCCCTTTAACTTGTTTCAAGTTATCAACAATAATGTACTTAGCCCCTTTAAGTGCTTTTGGAGTCAAGTGAACAACTTCACCCTTTATAAGTTGAATGCTCTTCGTAATAGGAGCTGTTCTTATTTCAGGACCTTGGGTATCAATCATTATGCCAACAGAGCAGATTTTGGATTTATTGATTCTTTTTACAATTGTAATAATTTTTTCTAATTCGGCATGACTGGCATGAGACATGTTAATTCTGATGACATTAGTTCCCGCCACACATAATTTTGAAATAAAGGATTCTGTATTTGTTTTTGGTCCAACTGTTGAGATTATTTTTGTTCTTCTTTCCATAAACAGATTTTTAGTTTTTTTATTATAATCTCTTTGTGAAAAAAAGTTTTTATGCTTCATTAGAAAATGAATTAGAAAAGATTAGAGAAGAAGGTCTTTTCAAAGAGGAAAGATTTATTGCCTCTCCCCAAAAAACAAGAGTCGAACTTGCAAATGGAAGTAGTGTTCTTAACTTTTGTGCCAATGACTACCTGGGACTAGCTAATAATTTAGACGTAAAGAGAGCTGCAAGTGAATCCGTAGAAAAAGATGGTTTTGGCATGGCTTCTGTGCGTTTTATTTGCGGTACGAATGATAAACATAGACAGCTAGAAGAAAAGCTAAGCAGCTTTCTTGGGTATGAGGATTGCATACTATATGTGGCATGTTTTGACGCAAATGGAGGTTTATTTGAGCCACTTTTTGATGAAAATGATGCCATTATTAGTGACGCCTTGAATCATGCTTCAATAATTGATGGGATAAGGTTGTGCAAAGCAAAACGTTTTAGATACGAACACAGTAATATGCCTGATCTGAAGCGGTGTTTAGAGGAGGCAAAAGAGCAGGGGGCAAGACATAAAATTATTGTGAGTGATGGTGTTTTTTCTATGGACGGAACTTACGCAAAACTTGATGAAATATGTTCTTTGGCAAATGAATACGAAGCACTTGTCATGATTGATGACTGTCATGCAACAGGTTTTGTTGGCAGCAATGGCAGAGGGACATCCGAACATTTCGGTATAAAAGATGGAGTCGATATTCTCACTGGAACACTTGGAAAGGCATTAGGTGGTGCTTCTGGTGGTTTTGTTTGTGCAAATAAAAGTGTGGTTGAACTGCTAAAACAGAAATCGAGACCTTATCTTTTTTCAAATGCCTTATCACCGTCAATTGTCTCAGCAACAATGAAAGCTCTAGAAATTGTAGAAGGCGAACCAGATAGAAGGCAACGCATCTATGAAAATTCTAAATATTTCAGAGGAGAAATGAAAAAACTAGGTTTTGAAATACTAGGCACTGATCATCCAATTGTGCCTGTAATGCTTGGTGACGCAAAAGTTGCTCAACACATGTCAAAAAAACTTTTAGAAAATGGCATTTATGCAGTCGGATTTTTCTATCCTGTAGTACCAAAAAATAAAGCAAGAATAAGACTTCAAATTAATAGTGAGCACACAAAAGAAGAATTGGATAAAGTAATAGACACATTTAAAAAAGTGGGCGAGGAGCTTAATTTATTATGAAGTGTTTAGTAAAAAATGAGCCAGCAGTTGGACTCACTCTTAAAGAGAAAGAAAAACCAAGTCCTAAAGATAACGAAATCCTAATTAAGGTAAAAAAAGCAGCAATATGCGGCACCGATTTACACATTTGGAATTGGGATAGTTGGGCTCAAGAAAAAATCAAACCCCCAATGACAGTTGGCCATGAGTTTATGGGTGTGATTGAGGAAGTTGGTAAAAAAATAAAAAATTTTAAAATAGGAGACAGGGTTTCTGTTGAATCGCACATAACTGGTACAAAAAGTCGAAATGCTCGTGCAGGAAAACTTCATCTTGATCCAGATACAGTAAATTTAGGAGTAGATACTGACGGTGCTTTTGCTGAGTATGTCAAAGTTCCTGAATCAAATGTTGTTCCACTTCCTGATTCTGTCAGTGATGAAGTAGGAGCAATCTTAGATCCTTTTGGAAATGCTGTTCATGCTACTTTATCGTTTGATCTTGTTGGTGAAGATGTGCTTATCACTGGTGCAGGCCCAATTGGAATAATGTCTGCAGCTATTGCTGAACATGTAGGTGCAAGAAGAATTCTGCTTACTGACGTAAACGATCATAGATTGGAATTAGCAAAAAAAGTTTGCTCAGCTGAGTTATTGAATCCAACAAACTCATCAATCTCAGAAAAGATGAAGGATATGGGGTTAAAGGAGGGTTTTGATATAGGTCTTGAAATGTCAGGATCTGAATTTGCATTAAGAGATATGGTAGACAATATGATTATGGGTGGAAAAGTTGCTCTTCTTGGCATACCAAGCAAGGAGATAAAAATTGATCTCAACAAAATAATATTTAAAGCTTTAAATTTAAAAGCTATCTATGGGAGAGAAATATATGAAACCTGGTATAAGGGTTTAGCTTTGATTGACTCTGGTCTAAAAATCGAAGAAATAATTACTCATAGATTTAAATTTGAAGATTATAAAAAAGCTTTCGATCTCTTAAATGAAGGAAAAGCTGGGAAAGTAATTCTTAGTTGGGATTAGCCTCAGTTAAACCAAAAACTAAATTTTGAATTCTTTGAACTGGTGGACACTTATCAGTTGAAGTATTTGGACAATTGAATTTATCTTTTTGTGACATTGTCGCTGGCATATTAATACCACCATCATCACTCTCTGTAGAAGTTTCTTCTTCTTCGCCAGCAAATGCTTCTCCAATAGCTTTTAACCATGAAAAGGGAAGCCATAAAAGATAATCTAGGGGGCCAAAGCTAATAACATATCCATTATCTCTGTTGTGCGAATATTTAGTGAATTTAACTACAACTAAATCATGCTCAGGAATTACAAAGAGATATTGGCCATTAAATCCTTCCATGCATAATAATTTCTTATCATCAGCAATTTTTCTCACAGCCCAGTGCATACCATAATACTCGCCATCCCCCTTAGATATAGGCTGCGTCGAATTGATAACATAATTTTTATCAATAAGTTGTTTATCGTCCCAGCTTCCATCTTGAGCTATTAATTCACCAAACTTAATAAAATCTCTTGGAGTCATATCAATCCCATGAAAAGTAACGTCTCTTAAAGCATGGTCTTTCCACAAGCCGTATTCACTAATACCTAAGGGATTTAAGATCTCATTTACTAAAACATCATGAGGCGCTGCATCAAATATTTCCTCTATAACAGGCCCAAGAAGAGCAGTATTTACGTTATTGTATTTGTATATATCTCCGGGCTTGTCTTCTAGCTCAACTTCTAATGCAAATGCTAAGTTGTCCCTGGAAAGAAACATTTCTTCATTCCAAGACTCTGTTCGGTAAAGTCCAGATTTCATTTCTAGAAGGTTTCTAATAGTTATATTGCCTCTTTCATCATTTTCCCATTCAGATAAATAATTTTTAATGGGCTCATCTAGACTTTCAATTAACCCCTTTTTAATTGCCACACCAAACAAAGATGCATAGAATGCCTTTGCAATTGATTGGGAGGTAACAAAATCTTCCCTTGAATCTTCTTCTCCATAGCTTTCCAGAACTATTTCGCCTTTATGAGAAACAATAAGAGCTTGAGTTGCAGGATCACTCATTATCATCTCTTCTAGTTGAGATAAAGTTTCTTTATTAATTTCTTGCCCTAATAAGGTTGTGGAAAAAATTAATAAATAAAGAAATTTATTTTTCAACATTTTCAAGGTCTGCCATGAGATCTACGATATCTACATAATTTTCATAGAATTCTTTTGATTCACCTTCTGCTAGGGTGTAAGGTGTTTGAACATTACCGTCCTCAAAATTTATTAAACCAATGTCATAAAGAAATCTTGATACATTTAATGCTGCGTTTACACTGCCAAGAAACTTAAGATAAGTTAAAGGACCAAATTTTTGTACTTCTCCACCACTTGGGTAATACTTCGTAATTCTTGTGAAAATGATATCTCTTTCTTTATCGATAAAGACAAATTGACCAAATTTACCACTGGTGTTGTAGATTTGTGCTTCATCATCATATTTAGAGATCCACCATTGCAAACTATATCCTCTTGTATCGCTATGGGTCCATCCCATGCTCGGTGTCTTGCCCCAATACAATTGCAGAGATTCATCAACATAACTTTTTGAGACAACTTGCTCTCCATCCCAGTTTCCATCTCTAGAAAAAAGCAAGCCAAACTTAGAATAATCTCTCGCTGACATATCTAAGCAACAATAAGTCATAGTATTTCCCGCAGCATCTTCCCAAGCTGTGTAATTTTTTATACCAATTTTGCTAAATATTCTTTCTTCAATTAATTGTTTGGCTGTTTTCCCAGTTGCTCCCTTTAATATTTCTCCAATAAGCATTGAATTAACATTGTTATATTGAAACTTTTCTCCAGGAGGGTTTTCAACCTCAACTTCTAATGCATACTTAAGATGATCCTCTTCAAAAAACATCATCTCGTGTTCATGACTTGGGAATTCAAGTCCACTAGTCATATTCAGAATTTCTCTTATTGTGATATCTTTTTTTGATTGACTGTTATATGAATCAACATAATTTGCAACTGGCTCATCTAGGCTTTTTATCTCTCCTTTATCTAAAGAGATTCCGATCAGTGCAGCATAGAAACTTTTGGCAGTAGACCAAGAAGTTCCATATGAATTTTCATTAAAGCCTCTGGCATATTTTTCAGAAACAATATATCCATCCTTTATAATCACTGCACCCATTGTGGCCTTATCCTCAAAGGACTTTTCAATTAGTAAGTTAACTTTTTCTTCACTTAAACCTAATTCAGATGCGCTTTTCTTTTCCCAAGTTTCATTTGGGAAGTACGAGTCTGAAAATATAAAATTCGAGCAAAATAAAATTATTAATAATCTCATAACATTTTCCTAAGCATTGATAAAATACTATTATATGAAAATTAAATTCAATTTGGTGGCAAGTTATTAAAGTAATTGATTTCATTAATAAAAGCCCCATAAAGCTTATTACAAGCTTTATGCATAGAATTTCTGCATCATCAATATTTATAAAATGACAACAATTTGTTCAATTAAAAACTTGTCCTATGCAATAGATGGGAATGTAATTCTAAATAACTTTTCAATGGAAATTGAAAAAAATGATTTCATTGAAATTAGAGGTTCAAATGGCTCGGGTAAATCTACTTTACTAAAGATATTTTGTAAATTAATTCCTTCAAAAGCTTGTGAATATAGAGATAATTTTAAAGAACATATAGATTATCTAGGCCATAAAAATTCTTTAGTTGAAGAACTTTCAATCAGACGAAATTTTGAACTTGAAGATCTTGCCCTTGATAGCGATATTGCAAAAAATTTTGAGATTAAAGAACTATATGACGAGCTGTGTGCCAATCTTTCCTTTGGTGAAAAAAGAAAGTTTGCTATTGCTAAATTACTTCAAGCAAAAAAGAAAATATGGGTATTGGATGAACCTTTTGCTGGCTTAGATGCTGTTTCCTATGATTTTTTAGTGAAAGCTTTTAAACAACATATACGTAGTGGTGGAACCATTCTTTTGACCAATCATCAGACTGAAATACCTGATACTAAAAAAGTAAATTTAGATGAAAAGACTAGTTAAAAACGTAAGAAGAGAATTTTTAATTTTTTGGGGTATTCCAAAAAATATTTATATGCCAATCTCAATTTTTAGTATTATTTTTGTAATTTTTACGATCATAGATTCAAACTACTTGTTAGGGTTTTCAAATGTTTTTATAGCAAGTCTTTTTACAGTTTTCTTAATGTCGGAGAGCACATATCTTGATGATTACAAAAGTGGTTTTATTGAGAAAAAAATTTGTGAAACAAATGATCTTGAATTTTATTTAATAGGAAAAAGTTTAACTCAAATAATATTGGTCTTTTTACCAATGGTTTTAATTTCAATGCTTTACATAGGTGTAAATAGTGAAGTATTTGAAGAAATCAGTATTGAAAAGTTTGTTTTTTCATATCTGCTTTTTTTGATAACACTTAAAAACTTTTTTTATCTTGGAAGCGCTGTTTCTCTTAAAAGAAATAATGCTCTAAATGCCCTTGTGATAATGCCCTTACTTATACCTTATTTCATAATCTCTAATGACGTTTTACTTACAAACTATAATTGGGGCTCAAGCATCTATCTAATGATTGCGTATTTCATTTTTTCAGACGTATTCTGCAATCTAATTACTCTGAAAGTACTAAGGATTCAATCAAGATAATGTATAAATATGTTGCCAAATATTTAATGCTTGAAAAGGTGTATAAATTTTGTGAAGTTACGTCTTTTCCATCGTTATTAATCGGTTTAGTGCTATTTGCTTTTGGCGCATTTCAAGCTCTATTTATTGCCTCAGCTGATGTACAGCAAGATGAGGTTTATAGGATCATTTATATACATGTTCCTTCTGCAATACTTTCTGAGCTAATTTATCTTTTTCTGGCAAATTGCGGTTTGATTTTTCTTGTTTGGAAAACAAAAATTTCTACAATCTATCTGAATTCTGCTGTGCCTATAGGAATTGCTGTAACATTGTTAGTTTTAATTACAGGCTCATTGTGGGGAAAGCCAACATGGGGAACTTATTGGGTTTGGGACGCAAGAATTACGTCAACTTTTATACTTTTGCTTCAATATATAGGATTGTACGTCCTTAGAACATCTTTTAATTCTATATCGACTTCAGATACTGTGATTAGTATCTTTGCAATAATAGGGGCAATTAATATCCCAATAATTAAATTCTCAGTTAATTGGTGGAATACTTTACATCAAGGACCCAGCATAACTTCATCAGGCAGTACTATTGCTGGAGAATTTCTTACAATTCTAATTTTAATGGTGATTTCATTATTGTTTTTATCGTATGCTATTTTTGCAAGAAATATTCAGTCTGAAATATTGCTTAGAACAAGGCAATCAAAGCGGTTACAAGGAGAGATCAATGGATAATTTAATGTTGGTTTACATTTCCTACTTAGTTTTTTTATTTTTTATACTTTTAAGTTATTGGTTGGCACATGACAAATATGCTAAACAAAAAAAATATTTTATTGAACGTTCAGATGATTAGACAAAACAGATTAAATAGGCTTGGGGTAATACTAGTAACATTAAGCGCTTTGGGAATGATTACATTCTTTGTTTTAAAGGCGCTTCAATCAAATATTAATTTCTATCTGACACCAACACAAGCAATTGAAAAGGGATATGAAAATTTAAATACATTTAAATTAGGTGGAATGGTAAAAGTGAATAGTGTTCAAAAAGAGGGTTTGAACACAAAATTTTACGTAACTGATTATGACAATGAGACACTAGTAACATTTAGAGGCGTTCTTCCAAATTTGTTTAAAGAAAACAGTGGAGTAGTTGCTTTAGGTTATTTTGATACTAACGAAGAAATATTTGTAGCAAAAGAAATTTTAGCCAAACATGATGAAAACTATTCTCCAGTCGAACTAAATAATAATGATTAATATAAGTTTTGATTTATTGGGAAATATTTTGCTTTCTCTAGCTTGTTTTTCTATTTTTCTTGTACTTCTTTCATCTATTTTTAAAAGAATTGTTAATTTTAATAATAATTTAATTTCATTTAATTTATTTGCTCTGTTTACATCATTTATCTATTTGATCACACAATTTTTAATTGATAATTTTGCATTTTTATATGTAGCCAGTAATTCAAATATCTTTCTTCCAACTTTCTATAAGTTTTCTGCTTCCTGGTCTGCTCACGAGGGTTCATTTTTATTAATGACTTTGATTTTATCTTTGGCAATGTTCATAAATAACCTAACAAATATTGGCAAACCTTTTATTAATATTTCTAACCAAATTGTTGCTGGGATAATTTTTTTATATCTACTTTTTGTGATTTTTACATCAAACCCATTCCTCAAGATTGCAAATCCTCCACCAAATGGGGTTGACTTAAATCCACTTTTACAAGATCCATTGCTAATTATTCATCCTCCTATCTTATTTACTGGTTACGTTTTATACGCAATCACCTTTAGTCTTGTTATTTCTGGGATGTTTACCAAATTTGACAATAAACTCTTTAATGTCTTAAAAGTTTGGGGCGGCATTTCATGGTTTACTCTTACATTGGGCATACTTCTAGGCTCTATATGGGCTTATTACGAACTGGGTTGGGGCGGATATTGGTTTTGGGACCCTGTTGAGAACGTTGCATTAATGCCATGGCTTGCTGGAACAGCATTCAGCCACTCTTTGATATTTAGCAGAAATAAAATTTTATTATCTTGGATGGTTTTTTTAGGAATTTTGACTTTTCTACTTTCAATTTTGGGCTCTTTCATAGTGAGATCAGGCGTACTTAACAGTGTTCATACATTTGCAGCCGATCCAACACGTGGCATTTATTTATTAAGTATCTTTTCATTGTTTTCATTTATATCTTTTGTAGCTTTCTTTGCTAAAACAAATAATTTGAGCAGCAAATGGCCTAATCTTTTTTCAAGAACATATTTAATTCTTTTGAATAATTTAATAATGATGACAATTCTTTTAATTGTATTTATTGGAACTTTATATCCATTATTTTATGAATCAATTTATCAACAACCTCTGAGCGTTGGTCCCAAATATTTCTCAGACTTAATTACACCTCTTGTAATTGCTTTAATTAGTATATTCTCATTCGAAATTTTTCTTGGGGTGAGAAATAAAGGCTTGATTCTAGTCTCATTATTTTTAATTGTTCCATTATTATTTTTTATATATGGTTTTGTAAAAAATATTGGCATTCTCTTCACAGGATTAATACTCGTAGTTTTTATTTTAAGGGGCGGATACAAAATTGTTTTTGATAAGAGTAATAGAGAAACACATAAAATATTAGGACACTTTTCAGTAATATTATTAACCTTTAGTGTTCTTTGTAATCATTTTTATTCGAAAAATGTTGATCTTAAACTGGCACCAAATGAGAGGATACAAGTTTTTGATAGAACAGTTTCATTTGAATCTATTGAGCTAGAGAATCAGGATAATTTTGACTCAATTAAAGCTAATTTTTTGGTTGATTATCAAGGAAATGAATCTTTGATACAAAGTGAAAGAAGAATTTACAGGATAGGCGGACAAATAACTTCGGAAACAGGTATAAGTCCAAGCTTTTTAAAGGATTATTTAATAGTCTTAGGCGATAGATATTCTGATGGCTCCTGGACACTATCCTTTTCTATAAAGTATGGAATTATGACAATTTGGCTATCCTCTGTCCTGTTGATGTTATCCATGCTTTATGGAATTATTAAAAGATCAAATGAATAGAATTTTTATTGTTTTTGTAAGTTTTTTAATCATTGGCATGATTTATTTATTTTCTTATTCATTGTCTAAACCAGAAATCTCAAGGATTAATAATCAAACTGGAAAGGACTTGCCTGAATTTGAAAATCTAGTCGACTTAAATCAAGAAATTTTTGATCAAGAAGAGTTGCTTAAAGGGAAAGTTTTATTAAATGTGTGGGCTAGTTGGTGTATTACATGCAAAGTAGAACATCCTTTTTTAAAAAAAATCTCAGAAGAAAACAATCTAAAAATTGTTGGTATTAACTACAAAGACCAACTCAGTGATGCAATTTCATATTTGGAAGATAATGGAGATCCTTACGATAATTCAATCTTTGACTTAGGTGGTGATTACTCGCTAAAACTAGGCGTAATTGGCGCACCAGAAACATTTTTAGTAATCGATGGGAAAATTGTAAGTCATAGGGTTGGAGAACTGAATAGAAAAATTTGGGAGAGGGACTTTGAAAGTTTTTTTTAGTTTAATTCTTCTTAGTTCAAGTCTTATTTTTGCTGAAAAACTTTATTCCAATTTAACAGAAGAAGAAATTTTACGTCTTGATACAATTTCGGAAAACATAAGATGTCCTAAATGTGATTATGGAAATATAAATAGTTCAAATGCTCCAATTTCAAAAGATCTTAAAAAAGAAATTTCATATTTGATTAGTAATGGGAAGTCAGATAAAGAAATCTATGATCTGATGAGAGAAAGGTACGGAAATTACATTATTTTGAATGAAGAAATTGGTAAAAATAATTTGCTTATTTATCTTCCATTAATTGTTTTAATTCTGTCTATTGGCCTTGTAACCATCTATACTATAAAAAAACGAAATGAGACTTAAAAGCTTAAAACTCTCTGGATTTAAAAGTTTCGTTGATCCGATTCAAGTAGACTTCCCTGGAATAATGTGTGGCATTGTTGGTCCAAATGGTTGTGGAAAGTCAAACATAATTGATGCAATCAAATGGGTTAAAGGAGAGCTGTCAGCGAAAAGTCTACGTAGTGAAAGTCTTCAAGACGTCATTTTTAATGGCTCAGATAATAGAAAGCCGGTAAGCCATTGCTCTGTTGAACTCTTTTTTGATAATTCTGAAAATTTTTTGGGTGGAGAATATCTCAAATTTGATGAAGTAAGTGTTAAAAGAGAAATGGGAAGAGATGGACAATCAACTTATTTTATAAATAATGCTTCAGCAAGAAGAAGAGATGTTCAAGATTTATTCCTTGGGACAGGGTTAGGTGCTAATAGTTATGCCATTATTGAGCAAGGAATAATATCTAGTCTAGTTAGTGCAAAGCCAGAGGAGCTAAGAAGTTATGTAGAAGAAGCCGCTGGAATAACAAAATACAAAGAGAGAAAAAGAGAAACTGAATCAAGAATTAAAAGAACTTCAGAAAATATTGATAGGCTCAAAGATCTTGAGGATGAAGTAAAAAGATCTATAAGGAGACTTAATGCAGAAGCAAATTTAACTACTAAATACAAAAAACTTAGAGAGAAAGAGAAAGAACTTTCAAAATTTTTAATTAACTCTGAAATCAATACATTAACAGATCAGCTTAAATCTGCTGAGAAAGAAAATAAAAGTACTGAAGATGGAATAGAAAAACTTGATGGGGAAAGATTAGCTTTTACTTCAAAAAGAGATGTGAGTAAAACAAAGCTAATGGAGGGTCTAAAAGATTTAGAGGATCAGCAGAGAGTATTTTTTGAACTTGGTGCAAAGATTTCATTGATAGAGGAGAAAGAAAAATCTTCGAATATAAGAATTTCTGAATTAGAGCTTGAACAAGAAAAAAATAAAAAGAATTTAGCTGATTTGAGTGATGATGATGGAGCTGTCGAAACATCATCTGCTGAATCTGATGTTGAAAAAGTAATAGAAAGTGAAGTTTCTATTGAAATCAAAAAGTTTCAAGGAAAGATTGATGAAAGCGTATTCGAAATTTTGAAACAGTCATTAATTAAATTTTGGAAAAAAGGTTTTGATTTTGGAAAAGGGAAGGGCTCTGATAATTCAGAAACTATTAACTCTCTTAAAGAACAATTTGTTGAGAGAAACAAAGCAATCATCAAAGAAATTGAAGACATAAAAAAAGATCTTAAAAATGAAAAATCAGGACTTTCTGATCTTGTGGAAAATAGAAAGGAGCAAGAAGGAAAAATTACTACTCTTAGAGCAAATCAAGATAACTTAAACGAAGAAGTCAGAAAATTTGAGGCAGAAATCACAAGACTTGAAACACAGAAAGAAGCAATATCACAAAAAAGAAACGAAGAAGAAGTTAATAAAAGAAGTTTGGAAAACGAAATCAAGGAAAAGACTGAGAAACTCGATACCTATAAGGATGTGAAAGATATTCAAGGAGAAGAAGAGGACATAAGTATTGAATTAGAAAAGCTGCAACAGAAAATTATGAATCTAGGGCCTATCAATTTTGCAGCACCTGAAACACTAGAAGCGGAAAAGCAAAGAAAAGAGGTTTTAACTAGTCAGATTGAGGAATTAGTTGAATCATTATCAAAACTAGACGAGGCAATTAAAAAGATAGATAGAGAATCTAATAAGTCTTTCAATGATTGCTTAAATTCAACTAATAAGTTTTTAGAGGAAATTTTTCCAAAACTTTTTGATGGTGGATTTTGTAAATTAAATCCTGTTGATAGTTCCGAAGACTCCGGACTAATCTTAATGGCTAGATTACCTGGAAAAAAGAACACAAAACTATCTCAGTTATCAGGTGGTGAAAAGGCATTAACTGCTCTTGCTTTAGTTTTTTCATTGTTTTCTATAAATCCTGCTCCATTTTGTTTGCTTGACGAGGTGGATGCCCCATTAGATGATGAAAACACTGTAAGGTTTATTAATTTAGTGTCTGAAATGTCTTCTAAAGTTCAATTTATTTTTGTAACACATAATAAAATATCAATGGAAAAAAGCACTCATCTCCTTGGAGTGACTATGAGAGATCTAGGAGTTTCAAAAGTTGTTTCTGTGGACGTAGAACAGGCAATGGAGCTTGCACAATCTTGATTGATAATCCTTATATTCAATATTCAATTTACATTATTTTTGGATTAATAATTCTCGCACTAATTGCCATAAAGGCCTATTCAATCATCAAAAATAAGAATGGTTTGAAATTTTCAAAAGACTTAAATAATAATAAAAATAAAAAAAATGATAACGGGAGCGTAACTCCGAAAAATCAGAATTCTAGCGGAGGACCTCCTGAACAAGTGCAAATAGATTTCAGTGCTAAAACAATTTCCTTGATTCTGAAGGCAAGAATCAATACTTCTCCGATGTACGAAATGTTGAAAGCAAAGTTAAATAGTGCAGGCCTTTACGAAAGAAAACACCCAGAAGAAGATGGGTATTTTTTTACTTCAAAACATGATGAGGGTGACAACAAGTTTTATGTCATTAATCTTAAAACGCCTGGTACATTTTTAGAAAATCAGGAAGTAGAGGCAATAAATCTAACTCTTGAAATGCCTAATAGTATTAAAAAGAAAACTGAAGGATTGACAGTTTTCAATGAAATGATTGATTTAGCAAATTCAATCAAAAGCAATTTTGATATGGGGCTTTTTGATGAGAATTTAAATAAAGTAGATGCTCAGACTTTGGAATATCTTAGAGAAGAAGTTTCACAAACAGATATGGGATATGGCACCTGAAGAAGAAATAAATAAGTTAAAAGCGGAACTTGAACGTCATAATAAGCTTTATCATCAAGACGATAATCCAGAAATATCTGATGCAGAGTACGATGCTTTATATCAAAGATTTAAAGATTTAGAGGCAAAACAAAACAAGAAAGAAAAACTATCACCAACCGATAAAGTCGGTGCAAAGCCTGCTAGAAATTTTGAAAAACATGATCACATCAAGCCAATGCTTTCTTTAAATAATGTCTTTAATGAAGAGGAGTTTGAAAAATTTGAAGAAAGAGTTCTAAAAAGGGTAGGAAGCCAAGAAATAATTTATTCCATTGAGCCAAAATTTGATGGTATTGGAGTATCACTTACCTACGAGAAAGGAAAATTATCCAAGGCCGTAACGAGAGGTGATGGCATAACAGGTGAAGTTATTACTGAAAATGTTAAAACCATCAAACATATACCACTTACACTAAAAGATTATCCAGAAGTAATCGAAATAAGGGGAGAGGTATTTTTCAGATTAAAACACTTTAAAAATATAAATGAAGAAATTGAGAGCAAAAATGGAAAGAAGTTTTTGAGCCCAAGAAATGCAGCGGCTGGAACTCTTAGAAATCTTGATAGAGAGGTTGTTGCAAGTAGACCACTAGATGTATTTTTTTATGGTTTGGGTGGACATAGCAGTGATTTTACAAAGCGAAATCAGAGAGATTTTTTAAATTTTCTTAAAGAAAATAATTTTTCAACCAATGAATTTACAAATTTTTCTAATAAAAGTGGGGTAAAAGATTATGTTGATAAAATTTTATCTTCTCGTGAAGATTTAGATTACGAAATTGATGGAGCAGTAGTAAAAGTAGATGATTTTTCTAAACAAGAAAAACTTGGCTTTGTTTCTAAGGCTCCAAGATGGGCTGTAGCGTGGAAATTTCCAGCGACAGAAAAGGTTTCCAAAGTAAAGAAAGTTCTTTTCTCTGTCGGCAGAACAGGAGTAATTACACCGTTTGCAACAATTGAACCAGTGTTAATTGCAGGAGCAAATATTTCAAATATTTCTTTGCATAATATGGATGAACTAAAACGTCTTGAAATAATGGATAATGATAGTGTTCTTGTTAGGAGAGCAGGAGATGTTATCCCACAGCTTGTTAAGGTTAATAAAGAGTTACGCTCAGGTGATGAAACCCCAGTAAAAATTCCAGACAAATGTCCATCATGTGAATCAGAACTTTTTCTTGATGGTCCTTTCTTGAAATGTGGTGCTGGAATGAAATGTAAAAAACAACTTTTTGGTTTTTTTGAACATTTTGTTTCGAGAAAGGCAATGAATATTGAGGGTCTTGGATACAAAATAAATAAAACTTTAATCAATTTGGGATACATGAAATCAGCTGCAGATTTATTCAGATTAAAAAAATATGAAAGTGAGCTTAAATCATTAGAAGGCTTCGGTGAGAAATCGATTGAGAATCTTTTTCAGAGCATTGAGAGCTCAAGAGAGCCAAGTCTTGCAATGTTTATATATTCGCTTGGCATACCAGAGGTTGGTGAGACAACCGCATCTAGTTTAGCAAGATACTTTAAAACTTTTTCTAATTTTAAAAATACAAATCTAGATGAATTGTTACAAATGGATAATATTGGAGATATCGTTGCTCAAAAGATTATAAATTTCCTTTCTACTGATCCGATTGGCATTGATGATCTAGTAAATGAATTAAGCATTAAAGATTTTATAGTTACTGAAGATAGCCATTTAGATAACAAAAAGATTGTTATTACAGGCACTTTTGAGGAATATAGCAGAGAAGAGCTAAAAGATATAATTAAAGATAAAGGTGGCATTCCATCAAGCAGCGTGAGTTCAAAAACAAATTATTTGATTTGTGGTGAAAATCCTGGTTCTAAATTGAGAAAGGCAGAAGAATTTGGCATAGAATTAGTTAAAGAGGAAAACTTAAAAGAGTTTTTAAAAATATGATAAGAGTAATATTATCAAGTATTCTGTTAATTCTTCTAACTAATTGTTCAAATGAAATTCCATTAAATCAGGATGATATTTGTAAGATGCTTGATGATAATCCATCATGGAAAAAGCCGCTTTTAGATACTGAGAAAAAATGGGGAGCAAAACCAAGCACTGTAATGGCAATTATAAGGCAGGAGTCCTCATTCGATTCTAGGGCTGCACCTGACAGGGAAAAAATTCTTTGGGTTTTTCCTGGAAAAAGACCTTCCTCAGCACGAGGCTACTCTCAAGCAGTAAAATCTACTTGGGAAGAGTATCAAAACGAAACTGGAAACAATTGGGCAAGGAGAGCAAGTTTTAAGAATTCAGTTGATTTTATTGGCTGGTACCTTTCAAAAGCAAGATCATCAGGAATACAAAACTATGAGGTAGAAAAATTATATTTAGCCTACCATGAGGGTTATGGTGGTTATAAAAGAGGGACATTTAAAGAAAAAGATTGGCTCCTTTCAGTAGCAAAAAAAGTAAAACTAAATGCAGCGAAATATGAGAGACAACTTAAAAACTGTGAGATTGTTGTCAAAAAAAGAAACTGGAATATATTTGACTAGATTTTTCTAATTTGAAAACCGTTATCTTGAGCAGTTTTTTCAAAATTAGGGTTAATGATAGAGAAAATTGATTTTTTTCTGTCCTTTAGATTTTTTGCAGCCTCTACAATTTCATCTGTTTTGATTTCTAAAATATTATTTCTATATGCAGATCTATCCTTTTGGGACTTCCCTTCAAGATTTAATCTGTAATCCTTAAAAGCTTCACCTGCTGGAGAGGAAGGTTTATCGATATCTGATAAGACTGAAAGCTTTGCCTCTAAAAGAATTTCTTCACTGAAATCACCTTTTAAAGCCCATTCTAATGAATCTTCAAAATCTTGAATTGTGTCTATGAAGCGAGGATCTCTGTATGAAAACATTTTAAATGTTCCAGAGAAAGGATCATATACTGCTCCACCACCATATGCTCCTCCTTGTTCTCTTACTCTTTTATGAAGATACTCATTTCTTAAAAGACTGGATAAAAGAAGATACTTTGCAGATTCCTTTGGATCATAAATCGGTGCATCCATCGATAACGCTGAGAAATTTACTTGTGTATTAATAGGCATCGCAATTTTGTGAAATTCTTGTTTAAATGGAAGTTCCACTTTTGAATCTCCCTCCATTTTGAAATCTAATGATCTAATATCTTTTACCTCATCTTTAGTTAGTAGAACATTTGATACAAACATCAATTCATTTGCAGAGTTCTTGTTTGCGTCGAAAAACTTAACTTGTTTTTCAAGTTCAGCTTTAAGCATTTCCTCATTATTTGAAACAAAAGGTGCAAATTTATAAAGAGAACTAAGCCCAGAGCTTAATTCTTGCATGAGAGATAATTTATTGTGACTTGAGGATGCTGCTAACATCGCAAATCTATGTCCATTTTCAACAATTGTTTGCTGAAGGCCCATAAAATTTTGAAAAACTAATTCTTTAATTCTCTTATCGTTATCAAATTTTGTTTCATTAAGAATCTCAAACATCAATTTTGTAACTTCAAGCGAGTTCTCTGGTAATGATTTAGAAGAAAGAGAAAGTTTGCCTTTTATCTCCTCGTTCTTATCAAGATAAAAATGCGAAGAGGCATTTATTCCGCCTGATATTTTTGAAATTGCTTCCTGAAGTTTTAAGTAGTCCTTATTTTTGGTGTCAATTCTTCCTAGAAGTGAGGATAAGATCATTAAATCACCAACTTGATCAAGTCCCTCAATATTCACATCTCTAGTAATTGATTGGTATGTAAGTCCGTTAGTTGGTTGTTCATAGAATGTAGGAGAGTATCCAAAAGTAACCAGTTTCTTTGATTTAGGATAAGTTAAATTTTTTGGTACATCTGATAGTTCAAGTTTTGGCAATACATCTTTATTTGGTTTTGCGTTTTGTCTATCTGCAAGGATTTTTGATTCATTTACAAGGTCCAGTTTTTCCTTGCTGCTCATTGATGCTTTCAAGTTATCAAGAATTTTTCTTAGTTCAGATTCTTTCTTATTTATGAGCTCAAGATCAGGAACCATTTCAAGATTCACACGATGTTGATTATCTACGAAGTTTCTTTTGACAATGTTTTGTAAGTAATTCTTCTTCTTAGCATTCTCTTTGAGTCTTTTTAGAGCTTCATCAACATTTGAAAGGATAAGCGGATCTGATTTATACAGTGAACCAGGTGCAAGTGAAAGAAGAATTTGTAATCCATAAGGCAATGATCCTGCAGAAATTTCTCTTCTGTTTAGCTCTAATTGGTAAAGGGCCGCATCAATTTGCTCATCCTTGAAGCCATTTTTGACTATATCTGCAAAAGTTTTATCAATCAGTGCGTTAAATTTTGATTGGGAGTTTTCTTCACTCCCTTCAATACCGCATATGAACATTAAATGTCTCATGCTATCTTCTAAGCCTAGAATCTGAGCAGGTGATTTCCCTATATCATTCGACTCTAATGCTTTGTAAAGGGGTGTTGCAGAATTTCCAAGCAAAAGAAGTGCAACAAGATGAGATTCTAGCAGTTCGTCTATATTGGAACTTTCACCCAAAACCCATGCACAATAATTTTGATGGCTGCTTTGCTCTTTTGATACCGGATTGAAGGCTTCCTCAGCATTCACACTTTTTACAAACGACTTTTGAGGCTCCACTATTTCGATTTTATCTTGTGAGATATTTTCAAATTTATTTTTTAATTTATCTGTTATAAATTTTTGAATTTCTTTTGCATCAATGTCTCCCCATGTGAAATAAGTAGCATTAGACGGATGATAAAACTTACTATGGAAATTCTTGAGATAGTCATGAGTTAATTCAATTATCTCTTTTGGCTCTCCACCACTATTGTGTCTGTAAGTCAGATCTGGAAACAAATTTTTTGTTAAAGCCTGCCATGTCACACTTGAAATATTGCTCATTGAGCCCTTCATTTCATTGAACACAACTCCTTTATATTCAAGATCAGAGCTACTTTTATCTAGCTTTGAAAATTCAAGTCTATGTCCTTCCTGTTTGAAATCTTCTTCTTCAAGAACAGGGAAATAAGCTGCATCAAGGTAAACATCCAGAAGATTGTAAAAATCTTTTTTATTTTGAGTAGCAAAAGGATATGCAGTCCAGTCACTGGATGTAAATGCGTTCATAAAAGTGCTCATTGACCTTCTGAGCATCATGAAAAAGGGATCTCGTACCTTAAATTTTTCAGAACCACATAGTGTTGTGTGCTCAAGGATATGAGCTACACCTGTTGAATTTTCAGGGATTGTACGAAACATAACCATGAAAACCAGTTCTTTTGAATCATTTTTAAGGTGAATGTGTTCAGAGCCGTAA
Organism: SAR86 cluster bacterium; assembly: GCA_023703535.1. Classification (NCBI taxonomy): domain Bacteria; kingdom Pseudomonadati; phylum Pseudomonadota; class Gammaproteobacteria; species SAR86 cluster bacterium. Next base: position 740,243 of record CP097967.1, on the reverse strand, counting down.
TCATCAAGCAAATATCTTTCTGCCTCAAATCCTAGAGATTTATTTTGTTTTTTATCTAAAAGTTTAAAACCACGCATCTTGAATTTCTTTCAGGGAACTAATATATATATATATTATGAGTCATAAATAAAGTATGTTGAGAAAAATTTTAACAATTATATTTTTAGCCACACTAGGTGGATGTAGTTCAAATCCTGTAAGCACTGAAAGGTTAAGTGATTTTGACATACAAGATTACAGCACATTCCAAGTATCAGCTTTTGCTCAATCAGATGATGTAAGAGTAAGTCCATTTACATCTGAGCTTTTAGAAGTAGAGCTATCAGATGAGTTGCAAGCTTTAGGACTGTCTTTGAGCAAAGAAGCTGAAATTGCTTTTAAAATCTCTCTTTCTATTGATGAAGATACTTTTAGAAGCTCAAGGTTTTACGCAAGAAGAGGAGCTTACTATCCATATTACGATCCCTTCTATAATGATTTCTACAACGATCTTGATAGATCATTCCTAAGAGTCACAGCTTATTCTGTAGAAACTGGAAAAACTCTTTGGACTGGTATAAGGCCGATAAAAAATGTAAGAAATGAATTAAGACTCTCTGAAGAAGAAGTGAGCAAATATATAGATAGCTTTATGCTTGAACTGCTCAACAGTTAGGGTACAAGCCAGACACTCTTAACTTCATTCATAGCATTCCAAGAAAACCTACATCTCCTATGTCCACTTCTCTGTAAGTAAAGGAATTCAAGAATATTGTAGTTGAAATTTAATGTACAAAAATTCTCATACCCATCTTCAACATTTATTGATTTGATATCAAAATCTACATCTTTTGGATTTTCAATTTTTGCACTTGAGCCTTCTTTCACGGAATAACATTTTTTTGAAATTGCTTGAGAGGATTCCCAACTTTTCTGTGTATCTTCATTTTGATAATTTATTTTTGTTTCTCCAATAAGTCTTATTTGCACTTTAAGATTGGGATCATAACCAATAACCGTTGTTTTATTATCTTTTTCTAACTCTTTAATCTTGTTTGATCTGAAGTCAGAATGGAATCTTAAGATTCTTTTTTTTTCGTTGAATTCTCTTAAAACCATGACTCGGGATTCGATTTCTCCATCGCACAAAGAACTTAGTACAAGAGTATGAAAAAGTGAATCACGATTTTTTACACCATCTTGCAGAATAAAATTTGCTCTTTCAAGCAGTTCCTCTTTTTTATTCATATCCATGACTTGAGTCTAATTAAATTTGAGATAAACAGAAAGATATAGACTAAAATACCCATATGCAAAATTTAAGGATTTTACTAATCTTATTAGTGCTGTTGTCTTGTTCAAATGAAGAAGAAAAAAGAGACATTTCATCTGTTTCAAGAGGTGAAAATAATGAAGATCTTTCACTTCTCAGTGAAGATTTTCAGGAAAAAATTTATTCTCCATTACCTAATCTGCATGTTGCTGTGGGCTATGGATTGGCGAACAGCATTCTAGTTGTTGGTGATGGTGAAAGTCTGATAATCGACACGATGGGAGGAATAGAAACAGCTAATAGAGTGATAAAAGATATGGGTAATTTTAATCCTAACAAAGAAATTAAAATTGCTTATACCCACTTCCATGCTGACCATACTTTAGGAGCTGGAGCTTTCAAGGAAAATTTCCAAATCAATGGCGTTATTGGTCATAGAGATCTTGAGGCAGAGTTTGAAAATTTTATGGGTATTAAAAGAACATTAATCGGCGAAAGATCACAAAAGATGTTCGGTTTAATTTTAAAAGATAAAAACTTTTCAGATGGAATTGGAATAAAGCTTGAGGCAGGAGTTGATACATCAGGCTATCTGAAACCAGATATAGTATTTGATAAAACACACTCTGAAGAAGTAGGTGGTCTAAAAGTAGATTTCTTTCATGCACCTGGAGAAACGGATGATCAAATTTTTGTTTGGATTGAAGAAATGAAGACATTGTTTTCTGGAGATAATATCTACAAAGCATTTCCAAATATTTATACAATCAGAGGCACGTCTTTTAGAAGTTTTAGATCTTGGTATCAAAGCATAGAAAAAATGATTGCTCTTGAGCCAGAAGTTTTAGTGCCAAGTCACGGCGTCCCCATAATAGGTAAAGAAAATATTCTCGAAATTCTTAAAAACTATAGAGATGCAATTAAGTATGTGCATGATCAGACCATGCGTAAACTTAATCTTGGAGGCAACCCAATAGATGTTGCGCAATCAATTAAATTGCCAAAAAGCTTAAGAGAAAACCCTTATTTATTTGAACTATATGGCTCAGTAGAATGGAGTTCAAGAAATCTATTTAATGGCTATTTTGGATGGTTTGACGGTAATCCCTCTAATTTACATCCTTTGGAAAAAAAAGAATTTTCATCAAGGCTTAGAGGGCTAATTTCTGATGAAAAATTACTTGAAGAAATTAAAGGTTCTTTTGAGAAAAAAGATTATCAATGGACGCTTTTTTTAACTGATTTATTTTCTGAGGAAAATATAGAGGTAAGAAATCTTAGAGCGGAAACTCTTAGAATCTTGGGAGAAGAGGCTTATAACCCTAATGCAAAAAGCTACTATCTTAGTGAATATGCGGCAATATCTGATATAGAGACAAGTAAAGGATTTGTGACTGCTGAATCAAGCATTACAGATAAGATGCTTCGCGAACTTAGTATTTTAATGTTTTTAGATATTATGGCTATACGTCTTGATCCAAAGGACACCGAGGAGCTAAGTGAAACTGTGAAAATTAAATTTAATGACCTAAATGAGATTTGGGAACTAAGATTACATAATTCAGTGCTGACCTATAAAGTAGTTGAAACTCTTGATGATATAGATATTGAGATGGAATCGCTGACGTTTAAAAAACTTTTAACACAAAAATTAAATCCTGTTGTAGATATTTTGTTGTCTAGCAGCTTAGCAACAGGAGAAAATAAAGCAGGCTTTCTAGGATTTGTTGCAAGGTTCAGAAATTAAATGATGGATAAGATTCTAAATGAGACTTTTTACAAAGTTTTCTTAATTGTTTGTTTAGTTCCAGCTGTAATATTAATCGGTAAAGCATTTTTACTTGTTTCACCTGTTATTTTTTGGATTCTCTCATATATGGCTTTTAAAAAAGGAAGCCAAAAGGAAGCAATTATGTGGTTAATTTTTGCTGTTTTAGGTTTAATCCTAGCTTTTGTCATATAAAATAACGTTTCAGCTGGGGATGTGGTGGAACTGGCAGACACGCTGGATTTAGGTTCCAGTGCCGTAAGGCGTGGGGGTTCGACTCCCTCCATCCCTACCATTTTTATTAGAAACTTAATTTAATTTAACAAATTATTTGTTACTCTTTCTTTAGGAGGAAATATGTACGTAAAACTTACACAAAAATGTGATTCATTTGCGAAATGGATGGAAATGGCGCTTGAAAATGGCCACCGTCTTCAAAAACACGGTGGAACAATTATCTTTGCCGGAACTGAGAAGGATGATGATACAAGTATGTTTGCCATTATCCATTATCAGAGCATGGAAGGTCTTAAATCTTTCAAAGAGGATCAGGAGTTTACAGATATTAGAGCAGCAGCAGGAGCACATGTTGAGACTACAGAAGCAACAATTCTAAACGAAAATCCTTTGGTTAATTTTCCAGAGATTAATAAGAATCCATAAAATGTTGGAGGAATTAAATCCTCCTGCATTTTTCTAAGAACATCTTTAGCAAACTCCTTACCAAAACCTTGTTTAAGTATAAATAATTCATATAATAGCTTATAAATAAATCTTATATTATGAATATATTTGAAAATAATTCCCTACATACACTTTCTGATAGGTTTGCCTATTCAATGACCATTTTCTTTAGGTTCATAGCAGATACTTTTTTTGCAAAAAGATATGGCCACAGAGCAGTAGTGCTCGAAACTATTGCAGGTGTTCCTGGTATGGTCGCAGGGATGTGGATGCACTTTAAAAGCTTAAGATCAATGAAAGCAGGCTATGGCAAACACATAAGAGAAATGTTAGCAGAGGCAGAAAATGAAAGAATGCATTTAATGTTCTTTATTGAAATTGCTAAACCGAATATATTCGAGAGAAGTCTAGTATTATTTTCACAGTTTTTGTTTGGCGCATTTTACTTCTTTATGTATGTTTTCTTCACTAAAACAGCTCATAGAATGATAGGTTTTTTTGAAGATGAAGCTGTCAAAAGTTATACAGAATACTTAAAGATGATTGAAGATGGTGAAATTGAAAATGTAAAAGCCCCACAAATAGCAATTGAATACTACGATTTGAAAAGCAATGCTCGACTAATAGATCTTGTTAAATGTGTAAAGGCAGATGAAGAGCATCACAGTGAAGTTAATCATAAATATGCAGATGAGGAGATAGGATGAAGAAAATATTTATAGGCTTAATAATGGGAGTGGCATTAAATCTTAGTGCTGCCGAACATGAAGTGAAAATGCTAAATTTTGGTGATGGCGGATCAATGATCTTTGAGCCAGGATTTTTAAAAGTTAATAAAGGAGATACTATCCATTTTAAATCTGTTGATTTAGCACACAACTCAGAATCAGTAGAAGGGCTCATTCCTGCTGGAGCTAGTCCATGGAAAGGTGAAATTAATGAAAACATTAGCGTTACTTTAAATGAAGAGGGAGTATATGTTTATCAATGTACACCTCATCTAATCTTAGGAATGATTGGAGTAATACAAGTAGGTGAAGCGGTAAATTTAAATGAAGTCAAAGCTAATGTTGGAAAGCTAACATTTGCTGTAAATCCCGAAAGGTTATCAAACTATCTAAATCTAGTAGAATAATTTCTGATGGATAATAAAGATTTAGAAAAGTTAACAGAGCATTTTTTTGAAAAGTGCCCAACAGAGGCGCGAAATTTTTTTCATCAAATCTTAGATAAGCTTGAGAAAATAGAGGATAAAATAAGTGCTTTAGAGAATAAAACTTCCAAATAATTCAATTAAATTTATGAAAATATTAGTTGCTGGCTCAACTGGACTCGTTGGCAAAACACTCATTACTGATTTCCTCCAAGAGCATGAAGTAATTGCAATTTCAAGAAGACCTTTCAAATTTCCAAACAATGTTAAGCAAGAGCTTATAGATTTCAATAAAGATTTCAGTTTAAAACCTGCAGAACATTTCTTTATATGCTTGGGATACCCATTGGAGCTTTTAGATCTTATTTATATGCGCGATAAAATTAAGCCTAAATTTGAAGAAGTTGATTTTGGATTAGTCATCAAACTAGCTAAAATGGCGCTTGATACCGGAATAAAAGATATATCTGTAATTTCTTCGGTAATGGCAGATAAAAACTCGCTTAATCACTATCTAAAGATAAAAGGGGAGATGGAAGAAGAAATTAAAAAGTTATCATTTAATAAAATTAATATATTTAGACCAAGTCATCTTTTAGGAGAAAGGGAGAATAAAATTGGCCTAGATGTTCAAATTTTTGAGAAAGTAACAAATATCTTTGGGCAAGTGCTGCCATCACAGCTAAAGGATTTTAAAAATGTTGAAGCGAGGACTCTTGCAAAAAATATGGTAACTGAGGCATTCAATAATAAAACTGGTGTGAGTTACTTTTCACATAAGGATTTTAATTAAAGAAAGTCTGGCATTTCTCTAAATGCTTCCTTACCAAAAAACATTTCCTTCCCAACAAAAAAAGTTGGAACTCCAAAAGCACCCATTTCGTATGCTTTAGATGTATTGTCTATAAGCTTTTGTTTAATTTCAGGAGTTGCGGCTTGTTCTAAAATTTCTTCACCGTTGATTTTATTCTGCAATAAATAACTCTTTAAAATTTCAATGTCATTGAAATTTTTCTCTTCTTCCCACATTCCTTTGGCTATACAGTCTACATATTCTGCAAAATTCCCTCTCTCTTGTGCTGCTAAAGCCCCTCTTTGAATAATCAAAGTATTTATTGGGAAGTGAGGATTCATTTTAAAGTTTATTAATTGATGGAATTTTGCAAATCTTGTGATCTCTTGGCCAAAGTAATTATATTTGAGAGGTATTTCTGCATTAGCAATCATAGGAGGTTTATTATTTGATAATTTAAAAATACCTCCTAGCAAACAAACAAAATAATCAAATTTGACATCATATTTTTTCTCAAAATCAGGAATTACTTTATGAGATAAATATGCATTTGGACTTGCGATATCAAAAATGAATTTTATTTGCATTCTCTCATTCTAACCTTATTGATATAATTCAAATACAATTCATGAAAGATAAAATAGTTTTAATTATCGGAGCTGGTCCAGGATTAGGCTCATCTCTAGCACAAAAATTCTCACAATCTGGATATCATGTTTTTGCATCTAGAAGAGAAAGAAATAAGAAAGATCTTCAAAATCTTGCAAAAGGCATAAATAAAAAAGGCTTTAAATGCACACCATACCCAATGGATGCAAGAAATGAAGCAGAAATTCAAGAACTCTTCAAAACTGCAGCCAAACAGGGAAAAATTGAATGTGTAATTTTCAACATTGGTGCGAATGTATTTTTTCCTATAAGCAAAACAACTTCTAGAGTTTTTAAAAAAGTTTGGGAAATGGCTACATTTGCAGGTTTTCTAACAGGAAAAGAAGCAGCTAAATATATGTTGAAAAATAAAAAGGGAACAATTATTTTTACAGGAGCAACAGCATCGATGAGAGGCAGTTCTGGATTCAGTGCTTTCGCATCAGCAAAATTTGGATTAAGAGCAGTTGCTCAATCAATGGCAAGAGAACTTGGTCCTAAAGGGATTCATGTTGCTCATACAGTTATTGACGGAGCAATTGATCATCCTTGGATTAAAGAGAACTTTCCAGATATTTATAAATTGAAGAAAAAAGATGGAATTTTAAAACCAGATGAAATTGCTCAGGTTTATCTTGATTTGCATAATCAAAAAAGGTCTGTTTGGACACATGAAATTGATCTTAGACCTTACATGGAAAAATTCTAAAACTGTTATAATAATGATTTAAAAATAAGAGGCTATTTTGAGCAAGGGTATATCTTTAGATGATAAATATAGAAAAAGAGATGGCACTGTATTTCTTACAGGAATACAGGCACTCGTCAGGCTACCTCTTATTCAAAAAGAACTAGATATTCAAAGAAATCTAGATACTGGTGGGTTTATTTCTGGTTACAAAGGCTCACCTCTTGGTGGTTATGATTTAGAGTTGCACCGTGCAAAAAAATTTCTAGATCAAAATGATATCGTCCATCAACCTGGTCTAAATGAAGAATTAGGTGCAACCGCCGTTTGGGGCTCACAACAGGGAGAATTTCATGGAAGAGGAGTTAAAGATGGTGTATTCGGAATCTGGTATGGAAAAGGTCCGGGCATGGATCGTTCTATGGATGTTTTTAAACATGCAAACGCAGCAGGATCCTCAAAATTTGGTGGAGTGCTAGCAGTTGCTGGAGATGATCATGCAGCTAAGTCCTCAACATTACCTCATCAATCAGATCACAACTTTATGAGTGCTTTCATGCCTTATTTATATCCAAGTGGAGTCAGTGAAATCGTAAGGTTTGGTTTATTAGGTTTTGCAATGAGCAGATATAGTGGCTGTTGGGTAGGTTTAAAAATCGTATCCGACGTAGCAGATTCTGGTAGGACTTATGATACTTCGATAGAAAACGAAGAGATCATTGTGCCTAGCGGTGCATTTTTAGGAGAATACAAAGACTTACCAAGAAATATCCTCTTCTCAGATACTCCCAGAGAGCAAGATTTTAGACTGCAGAGGGCAAAAGGTTTTGCTGCACAAGAATTCGTTAGGGCGAATCAAATTGATAAAGTAATTTGGAAGAACAACAATGCAAAACTTGGAATAATTTCTGCAGGTAAATCATATAATGATGTTCTTGAAGCCTTCAGATGGCTTGGAATAGACGAAGAAAAAGCAAAAAGTATGGGCATTGCTTTATATAAAGTTGGAATGCCATGGCCTCTTGAGCCACAAGGTATAAGAGAATTTTGTAGAGGTCTTGATACTGTTCTAGTTGTTGAAGAGAAAAGAGAATTAATTGAACACCAGGTAAAATGGCAGCTATACAATTGGAAAGAAAACGTAAGACCAACAGTTATTGGAAAACAAGATGAAAATGGAAAGTGGTTACTGCCTGCAGAAAATGACCTTCCAATGCAAACAATAATTGAAGTTATTGCTGAAAGAATTTCGAAATTTAACAGTGATAGTGCTGTTATTAATCAGCTTGATTGGTTTCAAAAACGAAATAAGTCACAAGAAAATATAAATGCTCCACTAAATCGAAAACCATTCTTTTGCTCTGGTTGCCCTCACAACACTTCATTAATGGTTCCTGAGGGAAAACGTGCATTAGGTGGAATTGGGTGTCATTACATGGCAGTAAATACTGTGAAAGGGACAGAATTTTTTACTCAGATGGGAGGTGAGGGAACACCTTGGATAGGAATATCACCCTTTTCAAAAGAAAAACATATTTATGCAAATCTTGGTGATGGAACTTACAAACATTCGGGTATTTTAGCAATTAGAGCTGCTCTTGATGCTGAAGTTAATATCACATATAAAATTCTCTATAACGATGCTGTTGCAATGACAGGAGGCCAAGAAATTGGGGATAATTGGAATGTCGATGGAATTATTAAGCAAGTTTTAGCTGAAGGTGTAAAGAAGATTTCAGTTCTCTCGCAAGATCCAAAAAAGTATAAGTATTTATCATCAAAATACGTGAAGAGTGTCCATCGCGATCACATTATTAGTGAACAGGTAAACCTTAGCAAACATAAGGGTGTAAGTGTTTTAATATTTGATCAAACATGTGCAGCTGAAAAAAGAAGAAGAAGAAAAAGAGGCCAAATGCATGATCCTCTGCAAAGAATAATGATAAACCCAGATGTGTGTGAGGGATGTGGAGATTGCTCAATGCAATCCAGCTGTGTATCAATTGAGCCACTTGAAACAAAACTTGGAAGAAAAAGAAAAATTAATCAATCCACTTGTAACAAAGATTACACATGTCTTAAAGGTTTCTGTCCATCTTTTGTCTCTGTAGACGCTCAACTTCAAGCAAGAACAACATCACATAAAATAGATGGACTTCCAGATCCAAAACATAAAGTTTCTGATGGTGTTTCCAATATTATTCTTACTGGAATTGGGGGAACTGGTGTTTTAACAGTATCGGCAATAACAGCTATGGCTGCTCATTATGAGGGTAAAGAATCAACAATATTAGATATGACAGGACTAGCTCAGAAAGGGGGAGCAGTTTGGTCTCACATAAAAATCTATGAAAAGAATGTAAAAACATTTAGTCATAAAATTGCACCTGCCTCAGCTAACCTTTTCTTAGCATGTGATGCAGTGGTCGGAACAAAGCCAGAAATTCAAGAAGTTTTATCTGATAAAAAAACATATTCGATTATTAATTCAGATACTATTCCAGTTGCTGATTTTGTAACCAATAGAGATTTAGATTTTAAGGATGATGAAGTTTTAAAAGTAATTGATAAAACTACTAAAGATATTGATATCACAGTACCAGCAATTAAGATTGCAGAAAATTTATGTGGCGATGCAATTGCAGCGAATATTATGATGCTTGGCGCAGCTTATCAGCTTGGTCATATTCCACTAAAAGAAGAGAGTATTAAATATGCTATTAAGTTAAATGGCATTGGTGTAGAAAAAAATATCTATAGTTTTAATCTCGGAAGACTTTATGCATTCAATCCAAAAGATAAGATTTTTAAATTCTTAAATTCATTTAAAGAGAAAGAACAAACCACCGAGAGTGTTCTTAAGGACAGACTTGAAAGGCTAGCTATTTACGATAAAAAAGAAATAGATTTCTTCAATAGCAAAGTTAATTTTACGAAAGACTTAATTAAAAATGAATTAGAAACAGAAGAGCTATTAAAGAAAACCATAAAAGAAATTTACCGTGTTATTGCAGTTAAAGATGAGTATGAAGTTGCAAGAATGCATCTTGAAACATCAAAAGAAATGGTGAGCAAACAATTTGGTGAGTGGAAAAATTTAGGTTTTTATCTATCGCCACCTTTTATGTCATTTATTAAAGACAAAAGAACTGGTCGACCACTTAAAATTAAAATTCCAGGTACTTTCGCAATACCGATGTTTAAACTTCTCAAAAGCTTTAAGTTCCTAAGAGGAAGCTTTTTTGATCCTTTCCAAATTACACATGATAGAAGAAGGGATAATGCACACAGAAAAATATTTTTTAGTGAGTTAGACAAAATTACCAAAACTCCATCAGGTCTGAGGGGAAAATATCTTGAGGCACTAGTTGATAGCTCAAGTTCTGTAAGGGGTTATGGGCCAGTAAAAGATGAATCTTTTCAAGCTTTTAAAAATGCAATTAAGGGAGATAAGTGATTGCATAAAGTAGAAGAAAAATTTTTTGTATCTGGCCAAATTTTTTCAAGCGATATAAAAAATCTAAAAGAACAAGGCTTTCAGACTATTGTTTGTAATAGACCTAATGGAGAAGAAGAGAGCCAACCTATCTATGAAGAAATAGAGAAAACGTGCAAAGAAAATGATATCAAATGCTTTTTTATTCCAATTTCACCAGGTGAAATAGATCCAGCAAAAGTTTTTGAACTTAATTCTATTATTCAGGAAGAAAAAAAGACTTTGGCTTATTGCAGAACTGGAAATAGAAGTATTACTCAATGGGCTTTTGCAAATGCAAAAGATCTTGATGCCAAAATAATATTAGATAAGTGCAAAAGCGCCGGGTTTGATTTAAGCAATCTTCAAGAAGTTCTATTAGCAATCAAAGGTTAGTGTCTCTTTGAAATTGATAAATATAACCAGACTAATGGAATTATTATTAAGCATCCTGCTGTTATATTTATTGTAAGAAGAAGAGGAAAATCAACTATTGCGCCTAGAAAGTCAGATAAAGTGTTTCCTAGAAGTGCTCCATAAATGGCTCCATGTATTCCGCTCCCTCGAAAATATCTATCAATATCAATGCCAAGGAGAGTTGAAAATCCAAGAACGCCGTTATCAATCAGACCATAAACTATTCCATCATAGTTATATTCTGAAAAAAACTGAATGAGACCATCCATTAAAAAATCCTATTTCTCAATTTCCTTAAAGCACTAACCAAAAATACAAAATATACAATCTCAAAAGCTGTGAAGTACCCTATAAATGGAGAAGTATATTCTCCATAGATAAGTGAGATAATTCTTCCTAAAAGTATTCCTGATATTAAAAATAATAAAATAGTAAAGAAAGTTTTTTCATTTCTAGAATTTATCAAAGCAACGAAAGCTGAGATACCAACTAAAAAATTTATACCGCCATATACAGCTCTAATTTCAGCGGAGCCCAAGTCAGTATTAATTGTTAGACCCACTGCAGTTACGTAACTACTTGGATCAAAAAGGGCCCATCCTCCCAAGTATCCATAAGTTGCTGCAGTAAAACCAAGAAAAATCTTATTAATCATTACATTGCATTTTTATTTAGTAATTCTATATTACCACCAGTAGCCATAACATTGTCAGTATAAGTTTTTTCAGTAACGAAATTATAAAGGTAGCCTGGTCCTCCAGCCTTTGGACCTGTACCACTTAAACCTTGACCACCAAAAGGCTGCACTCCAACAACAGCTCCAACAATATCCCGATTAAAATAAAAATTTCCGACATTTGCTGCCTCAAATATTCTTCTAGCCTTACTTACAATTCTGGAGTGAACACCCATTGTTAGCCCATAGCCCGTATCATTAATCTCATCGATGACTTGTTGCAAGTTTTCATTTTTATATCGTATAAAGTGAAGGATTGGTCCAAAATTTTCCTCATCAATTTGATTAATGCTGTCTATTTCAAAAACAATCGGTGCGATAAATAAATTACCTTTATCTTGTTTATGATGATGTTCAATAGCTCTTTTCGCTGATTTTTTCAAAGCTGATATATGTTTCAACAATCTATCTTTCGAATTTTTGTTAATAATGGGACCAATATCAACTTTTGGTAGATTTGGATCTCCAATAGTATATTCTTGCAATGCCTCATTAAGATAATCCCAATATTCGTCAGCAATTTCATTTTGAACATACAAAACTCTCAATGCACTACATCTTTGACCAGCACTCAAAAATGCTGATCTGATAACATCATCTATAACTTGCTCCTTGAGGGAAGATGAATCAACGATCATTGCATTCTGACCACCTGTTTCTGCAATAAGACTTTTTATAGGACCATTTGAGTCAGCAAGATTCTTATTTATTTGCTTTGCAGCAAAACTTGACCCTGTAAAAGCAACACCGGCAATAAGAGGGTTTTTAGTTAATTCATTGCCAATTTTTTTGTCACCAAGTACTAGTTTTAATGCTGATTTCGGCACACCAGATTCATGGAAGATTTTTACAACTTCACACCCAATGATAGAAGTATCTTCAGCAGGTTTTGCAATAACATTATTTCCTGTTACTAGCGCTGCTGTAATTTGCCCCACAAATATTGCTAAGGGAAAATTCCATGGACTTATACAGAGGAATGTCCCTTTAGGGGCGTGTTCAAGATAGTTTTCTTCACCTGAAGGACCAGGCATTCTTTTTCTTTTGAAGATTTTTTTTGCCTGGGCATTGTAGTAATTAATAAAATCAATTGCCTCTCTTAATTCTGCGTCGCAATCTTTCAATGTTTTTCCAGCCTCATTTATCAAAAGATGGAAAAGCATTGCCCTATTGTTAGATAGCAACTCTCCAACCTTTGACAAAATCTCAATTCTTTTTTTCAAAGAAGTTTTGGACCAATCAGAATTATCAAAATCTTCAAAAACATGCTTAATTTCTTTTGTTTTTAAGTACGTAACTGAACCAATTTCTTTTTTTAATTCATGAGGAGAAAGTCTTTTGATAGACTCCCCAGTAAATTCATGATTACCTAAAATTGAGCTAGCTTTATAATCACGCTTTCTCATATTTTTAACATCATTTTGCAGTGTTTTAATTTCATAAAGATCGCCAAAATCAAAACCTAAAGAATTTTCTCTTCCTTTAAAAATTTCTTTCGGTCTTTTTACGTTATTAAGGAAAGTTTTATTTATTAACTGATCTTTGCAATTGAGAAGGGGATTTTTTACAACTTCAGTAATAGGAATTTTCTTATCTAAATACTTATTTACAAATGAATTATTTGCTCCATTCTCAATCAACCTTCTAACAAGATAAGGCAGCAATTCTTTCTTAGAGCCAACAGGAGCATATATTCTTGTTGTTGGGAAATCTTTAAAGCATTTTTTAGCGTTTGTATAAACTAGATCGCCCATTCCAAATATTCTTTGAAACTCGATTTTTTCTTCCTGCCCTTTAAAAATGCTCATTATTGCAGCTATCGTATGAGCATTGTGAGTAGCAAAATAAGGCTTGAGATTTTTACTTTCCGAAATAACTTTAGCTGTGTGTAAATAATTCAAATCAGTGAAGGATTTTGCAGTAAAAACAGGCAAATCAATTGAACCTTTTGTTTGATGAATTTTGACTTCTTGATCCCAGTAAGCACCTTTTACTAATCGCATCATGAGTCCATTTCTTCGGCCTCCAAGATAATCAATGAATTTCACTACAGAGGAGGATCTTCTTCCGTAACCTTGAATTGCTAAACCTAATCCACCCCAATCTTTAAGCTTTTTATTTTCTGCAAGCTTTTCAATAATTTTTAGACTAAGTTCAAGTCTATCTTGTTCTTCAGCATCTATTGTTAAAGCAATATCTTGATTAGCTGCTTGTAAAGATAGTTCATAAACACTTTCATAAAGTTCGTTCATAACTCTTTCCTCTTTTAATGCCTCATAACGAGGATGTAATGCAGAGAGTTTTATAGAAATTTCATGAAAGGATTTAGACAGAAGAGCATTTTTTTCTCCAACACACCTAATTGCATTTTCATAGGCCTCAAAAAAGAAATCTACATCAGATTTAGTTCGAGCTGCTTCACCGAGCATATCAAAAGAGCATGGAGTATTTGGTGAATCAAACTTTGTTAATGCTTTTTCAATACTTGTTCCTGAAACAAATTCTTCACTCAAAATATCCATACCTTTTTTAATTGCTTCTCTTAAAACTGGTTCTCCAATTTTTGAAGTCATGCCGGACAGCCAACTAATTGGATTTGAGCCAATTTTTGGATCTAGTTCTACAACTTGTTCAGCCAAAAAAAGACCAAATGTAGTCGCGTTCACAAAAAGAGATGGAGAATTATTTAAATGATTCAGCCAGCTTTTGCCGCCTATTTTTTCTTCAATAATCTCATCACATGTAGAATTATCTGGAATCCGAAGAAGTGACTCAGCTAAGCACATTAGAGCAACACCCTCCTGATTGCTTAATCCGTATTCAAGAAAAAAATTATCAAGCTTTGTCTTATTTCTATCGCTTCTGCACTTTTCAACAATAGATTCAGCATTAATTGAAATCTCTTCATCATTCAACCAATTACTTTCATTGATGATTTTTTCAATCAATTTTTCTTCATCAAAATACTTCAAGCTTTGAAGTTCTTTATAATATTTATCGCTTGACATAGCAGGGATATTTTAACTTTTCTTCTTGAAAAATGTTAGCAGGGATATTTTAACTTTTCTTCTTGAAAAATGTTGGATTACTAAACCGTTTTTACTTTAGTTTTGCTTCTTGGAAAGATTCTTTTATTAAAGATTTAAGCCATATATGACCAGGGTCATTATCATTTGATTCGTGCCATGCAAGAAAAAACTGTGAAGGCGCAACCTCGAATGGAAGAGTTTTAAAAGCAAGTTTATGTTTCTTAGCGAATGCCTTAGTACATGTTAAAACCATATCTGAATTTTTAAGTATTTCAGGTGTGATTAAGTAATGTTGTGCACGAAGAATAACTCTCCTTTCAACTTGTAATTTTGAGAGTGCATTATCAACTAAAGCTCCTCCAGTTCTTCTTCCTGAAATATGGATATGATCTAACTCTAGGTACTGGTCAATAGACAAATTTTTTGAACTGGCTAAAGGATGATCCTTCCTAAATCCACAAACAAATTCATCTTCAAATATTATTTCTTTTTTAATATCTGTTTCAGATGGAGGAAAAGGATCAACAGCAAAATTAACTTCATTTGCTGCCAACGAATGAAGTAAATCTTCTCTCATTGTGTAATAACTCGATACCTTTACATTAGGTGCTACTTTCCTAATCTTTGTCATTAGAATTGGTAGCACTCGACCTTCAGAAACATCATTGAGTGATAAGCGAAAAGTTCTACTAGATACAGCTGGATCAAAAGACTCTGGCCTCTCAATACTTTTTTGAAGTATAGACAGGGCATCTCTCACATGAATAATGATATTTTCAGTCTTTGCAGTTGGCTTCACTCCCTGACCAACTCTTATGAAAAGCTGATCATCAAAATATTCACGGAGTTTTGAAAGAGCACTACTTACTGCTGGTTGGGTTATGCCTACAATCTCACCTGCTTTTGTAAGGCTGCCTTCTGTATAAATGGCATTAAATACTACTAATAAATTTAGGTCTAAATTATTTAACTTCATAAGTATGAATTATAATTATAAATGTAATTACATATTATAAATAACATTTATAGTATTTAAGAAATTTTTTTTATATATTGAAAATGCAATTTGAAACCACAGAAAAAATCGATTTTTACCTTCCAAAAGTAAAGGAATTTGTTGAAGAAGTAGTTTTGCCTGTAGAAGCGAAAATTCATGGAAAAGAAATACCTGAAAAAGACAGATGGAAGCCACACCCAGAGTTAGAGGAACTTAAGAAAGAAGCACGTAAAAGGGGTCTTTGGAACCTATTTTTGCCAGATAGTGAATTTGGAGCTGGGCTATCAAATTTTGAATATGCACATCTAGCTGAAGAAATGGGGCGAACCGTTTTTGCTTCAGAAGCTATGAACTGTAGCGCACCAGATACAGGAAATATGGAAGTGCTGGTTAGATATGGTTCAGATGAACAAAAAGATACTTGGTTAAAGCCTCTTTTAGGTGGCGAAATAAGATCCGCATTTGGAATGACTGAACCTAATGTAGCTTCCTCAGACGCGACTAATATGGAAGCAACGGCAGAACTGGTTAATGGAGAATGGGTAATTAATGGTGAAAAGTGGTGGACCTCTGGTGCAGGAGACCCGAGATGTAAATTAATTATTTTTATGTGTGTCACAAATCCAGAAAATGAGAGACATCAAAGACACTCAATGATTCTAGTTCCTACAGATACTCCAGGAGTTGAAGTGCAAAGAATGATGCATGTCTTTGGATATGACGATGCTCCACATGGGCATGCACATATTAAATTCAATAATGTGAAAGTACCATATGAAAATGTTGTACTAGGAGAGGGCAGAGGTTTTGAAATTGCCCAAGGGAGATTAGGTCCAGGCAGAATTCACCATTGCATGCGTTCAGTTGGGGCTGCTGAAGTTGCTTTTGAGCTCATGTGTAAACGATCAATGGAGAGAACAGCATTCGGAAAAGAATTAGCAAAACTGGGTGGAAATTATGATGTTATTGCCAATTCAAGGATGGAAATAAATCAAGCAAGACTTCTTACCTTGCATGCTGCTTGGGCAATGGATAAGTACGGCAATAAAGTTGCTGCCAGCGAGATTGCACAAATTAAAGTTGTAGCTCCAAATGTTGCATGCGATGTAATTGATAGAGCGATACAAATGCATGGCGGAGGAGGTGTATCACAAGATTTTCCTTTAGCGAAGATGTACGCATTCATGAGATGCTTGCGACTAGCAGATGGTCCAGATGAGGTCCACAGAAGAAGTGTTGCTAGATTAGAATTTGCAAAATTTTTACAAGAGTCAAAATAATGAAAGTTTTAAGAACTCCAGATCACAGATTTAAAAATCTCAAAGACTTTCCTTTTGAGCCTAACTATACAAATATTAAAGACAAGAGCGGAGTTGAGCTAAGAATTCATCATTTGGATGAAGGCCCCAAAGATGGACCCATTGTACTTTTGATGCATGGACAGCCAGTTTGGTCCTATCTCTACAGAAAAATGATTCCATACCTCACCAAAGCAGGAGTGAGAATAATTGCACCTGATTTAGTTGGATATGGTCGATCAGATAAACCAAGTTCAATTGAAGATTACACATATCAAACCCAAGTTGATTGGATGAATACCTGGATAAGACAAAATGATTTCAAAAAATTAACATTTTTTGGCCAAGATTGGGGCGGTCTAATAGGATTAAGAGTTATTGCTGATAACGGCGATAGATTTTCTGGAGCTGTGATATCAAATACAGGCGTTCCTTTATCTAGAAATATGGATCCAGAAACACATAGAAAAATAAAGGAATTTAAAGCTTCTAAATACGTTCCAACAACTAGTGAGTTTGTTAGAGCCTTTAAAAAACCTGGTCCAATGGCTTTTGCTTATTGGCAAAAGTGGTCATTGAACAAGAAAAATTTTCCTGCTGGTCTACTTGTTGCGCCAATGTTTGAAAAAAGAACACGAATGCAAATGAAAATATCAGGCCTGTTTTACGAATTAGGGTTAGAGGGAATTTCTCCTTTAGTTTCAGATCTAGAAAAAGCATACAATGCTCCCTTCCCAAATAGTTCCTATAAAATGGTTTGTAGGGCAATGCCTAGTCAAGTTCCAACTTTACCTGACGATGCGGCAGTCGAAGCACAAAAAAAAGCTTGGAAATTTTTTGAGAAATTTGATAAACCATTACTGTGTGCCTTTGCAGACAATGATCCTGTTACAGTTGGAATGGATAAGCCGTTTTTGAAAAAGTGTCCAGGAACAAAGGGACAAAATCATACTGTCTTGAAAGGTGCAGGGCATTTTTGTCAAGAAACACAACCAAAAGAAATTTCAGAAATCATTGTTAGCTTTATGAAGTCAAATGGAATAATGAATGGAAGTAATTAATCAGCTATATCCCTCAAAAACACAAATAGAAGACTTCAAAAACTTTCCAACAGATAAGCCTATAAAAATGGTAAATTTGTTGAAGTTCAAAGATAAAGCTGTATATGAAGATGGTCGAAAAACAGACTTATCAGGAGTAGAAGCCTACTCGATATATGCTACTGAAGTTGTAAATCATCTTGAAAAAGTTGGCGGGAAGACTGTATTTTTTGGTGAAGTTAAAGGACTTTTAATAGGTGAAATTGAGGAGAGTTGGGAATGGGTTGCAATTGCAGAATACCCCTCTGCATCTGCTATGTATAAAATGTTTACTGACTCGGATTACATAGAAAGCGAAAAACATAGAAGCGCAGGACTTAAAGGTCAGCTAAATATAATTACGCAATGAATAAACTTTTGCCGAAAGTAATTGATGACAATTACCAAGGACCAAAGATAGCTTTATACTTTTTTATTATTTTCATGATTGTGAATACATGGAGAAGTTTCGTGCATTTCCTTTCAGAAGATGCAGGTATAAATTCAATAGCAAACATAATCACTTTTGAAGGAAGTCCTGATCCAGATAATTTAATTTATTTGTTTGGGTCTCTGTGGGGCGAGATGCAGGTTTTATTGTGTTTAATCAGCTGGATAGTGATCTTCAGATATAAAGTTTTTATACCCTTTTTTTATCTAATATGGCTTCTGGAGTGGATACTCAGAGTAGGAGTGGTCGGGAAAATACATCCACTTGAACCAATTTATCAAACTGGAATTACTCCAGGCCAAGAATATGCATGGATAGTATTAGTTTTATTATCTTTATTTTTTATGATTTCTCTTTTTAAAGTTAAAACAAAATGAAAAAAATTCTAATCACAATTTTTGTACTCATTATTACTTTTGGTATTTTTAGCTCCTCATATGTTCAGAGCAACATACTAAATATGTTGATAAAGAGTGGAATTGAAAATAATCAGATATTTCCTGAAGAAGATGCTTTGTCAGTTTTAGTTTGTGGTTCGGGCTCACCATTAGGAACTGCTGTTGCACAAACTTGCTTGCTTGTTAAAGCAGGTGATAAAAAATATGTAGTAGATATTGGCAATGGGAGTGTAAATAACCTAATGACATGGAGTAGTGACCTATTAGAGGATATTAATGGAGTTTTGATTACTCACCTCCATTCTGATCATATTGCAGATTTAGGCGATCTAAATTTAGTCACATGGGTTACAAGAGATAGAAAGCAGCAATTAGAAGTATTTGGACCTGAGGGTATTAATGATGTTGTTTCAGGATACAACCTAGCCTTTTCTCGAGATAGTAATTTCAGATATTTACATCATGGTAATCAAATTGCTGATCCATTAACTGGTGGCATGACAGCTAAAGAGATTGAAGATGGCTCGGTAATTTTTGAGGATGATAATTTAAAAATATCAGCATTTAAAGTTTTTCATGAGCCAATTGAACCTGCTCTAGGTTATAAATTTGAATATAAAGAAAGAGTCCTAGTCATAAGTGGTGATACGAGGTACGATTCTGAGCTTATCAAATCTTTTAAAGATGCTGATGTCCTTTTTTGCGAGGTAATCTCTCCAGATATAGTGGACAGATTCATTAAGGTTGCTGAACAACAAAATGACGCGAAACTTAAAAAAATTCTTGTAGATATTCTTGATTATCATATTTCTCCTCTTGATGCCGTAGATTTGGCAAATAAAGCAGGTGTAAGGCACCTTGTTTATTATCATCTTACTCCTACACTGCCAACTGAAATCAGGTTTTTGTCTGATAAATTCTTTTTTGAAGGCGTCGATGAGGCTATTGAAAATTGGACAGCTTCAACAGACGGTACCATGGTAGTTTTACCTTCAAATTCAAAAGAAATTTTGATTAGTGAGATTAATTAACAGAGTAAGAAATCTTAAAAATTTTATTAGCAGTATCATCTGATACTAATAAAGAACCATCATCATACATCAAAACTGAAGACGGCCTACCTAGAGAAGTTTCGCCATCCAGCCACCCATCAACAAAAACCTCCATAGATGCAATTTCATCATCTTTAAATTCTGCAAAAAGAACTCTGTAACCAACTTTCTTTGATCGATTCCAAGAGCCACGTTGTGCAATAAATGCACCATTCTTATATTTTTCAGGAAACATATTTCCTGTGTAAAAATCAATTCCTAATGGAGCAGTATGAGCTTGGAAGCCCCAGACTGGCTTTGTATAGCTAAAGTCATCAGGTGCATTAAAGCTATCATCAGGAATATCATTTCCATGAAAATATGGAAATCCAAAATGTTCACCTTTATAAGAAACTTTATTGAGTTCACACGGAGGAATATCATCACCCATCCAATCTCTTCCGTTATCTGTAAAATACATTTTTTCACTAATTGGGTGCCAGGCAAAACCAACGCTGTTTCTTACACCATCTGCATAAATTTCATAATTTCCATCATGAATCTGCAGGATAGAACCAAATCTTTCATCTTTTTCCTCACACACATTGCATGGAACACCTTCAGATAAATAAAGTTTGTCATCTGGCCCAAAAGCTATCCATTTCCACCCATGCCACATTTTTTTTAATGGGTTAAACATCTTCTTTCTTGGTAGGTTTTCAAAATAAATTTCTGATTTAATATCGCCAGTCTTTAATGACATTTCGATGTTATCGATTTTGATAATCTTATCTATTTCTGCAACATATAGGTCTCCATTGTGAAGGGCAACACCGGTAGGTGAATTTAACTCCGTTAGTATTTCAATTTTTTCTTCAGGGTTTGATTTTGGAAGCGCATACACAACACCAGCCTCTTTCGTTCCAACAAAAAGAAAATCACTGCCCAAGGCCATTTGTCTAGGATTTTTAATGTCGCTAGAGAAAACATCTACCTGGAAGCCCTCAGGAACTGAAAGTCTATCTGATAATGCAATTATTTGAGCTGAGAAAATCAAGACTGCTATTAATAAAATTTTTTTCATATGCCTTAAATATGTTAATCTTACATCGCTTTAAAAAGATTGTTCAAATAACTTTTTAGCTACTTAGTAAATGGAGCAGAAATGAAAAAAATCAATTTAATAATATTTATATTCACAACAATTTTATTTTTTACTAATTCTCTTAGCGCAATGCCCAGAGGAGATGATGGTAAGCCTCTTTCACCTGAAGAAATGAAAAAAGCAATGAAAGAGATGAATGAATTTGAAACTGTTGAAGACTTTCTTGAAGATGGTGAATTTGAGGAAATTGATGGTTTTTTAAAACTTTATAAAGATACTGAAAAAGATACATATTTTTTAGAGCTTAGTGAAAATGATTTAAATAAAGAGTTTCTCTACTTCGCTTATATTCTTAATGCTCCAACAGGTTCCGGTGTAATGTCAGGAGAAATGAAAGGCGATAGATTAATAGGTAATGGAATAGTATTGGAATTTAGGAAATTTAAGGATGGGCTCGCCCTCTACAAGAAAAATACAAATTTTTCGAACGAAACAGAAAATAATATTTCCAAAAGAAAATTGACTGCAATTTTTGATGCCTTTATTGGTAGATTCAAAAGTGTAGTTGAAGAGGAGGGAAGGTATCTTCTGCCTTTTTCAAAAGTTTTTCTATCCGAAATGCTTACCGCTGTATCGCCAAATATTCCACCTGAATACAGAGATTTTCTTGAGCTTGATCTTGGCAAACCTGACCCAAGTAAAACTTTTGTCGAAAAAGTAAAGAATTATGAGAAGAATACAAATATCGAGGTAAATTTTGGATTTTTTAACCCAATGCCTTCAGGATCGTCAGATATATATTCTGTAGCTGATGATAGATATACATCTGTCAAAATGAGTCATCTCTTTGTTGAAATGCCTGATGACAATTTCGTACCTAGACTAGCTGATGAAAGAGTAGGCTTCTATTCTGCAAGAATAACTGATTTATCCTCTTATGACTCTTATCCCGCAAGAGACGTCATTAATAAATGGAGACTTGTGAAAAAAGACCCAGAGGTAGAACTTTCTGAACCGGTTGAACCAATAGTTTTTTGGGTAGAAAATTCAACTCCTGAAGAAATTAAACCATTTGTTGTAGAGGGAATAGAAAGATGGAATATAGCATTTGAAAGAGCTGGTTTTAAAAATGCTATTGTTGCTAAGATTCAGCCTGATGATGCTGAGTGGGATGCGGGTGACGTTCAATATAACGTTGTCAGATGGGCTCATTCACCCGAGCCTTCCGGTCTAGCTGGTTATGGGCCAAGTATTGCAAACCCAAAAACCGGTGAAATTATTGCTTCAGATATAATGCTTGAATTCTCAGCGATTAAATCTGGATATCTTTTGAGAAAATTATGGGGATATGATGAAGAAAATGACCCTTTAGAACAATGGATCATTAATCTCACACTTCATGAAGTTGGTCACACTTTAGCTTTAATACACAACTTTAACGCAAGTTATCTTCATGGACCCAGAGAAATTCATGATGTATCAATAACAGGAAATGCCACTCTATCTTCAATAATGGACTACGATCCTCCAAATATTGCTCCAGAGGGAGTTAAACAAGGTAGGTTCTTTTCTATTGAGCCTGGTGAATATGATAAATGGGCCATTGAATTTGGCTATAAGCCTAATATGACTGATGAAGAAAGAGAAATACTTCTATCCAAATCAGTTGAAGCTCCTTATATTTGGAACTGGGCATATGGGATTGATCCAAGGTTTAGAACTTGGGACCTTTCAAATGATGTGATTACTTATACCTCTGAAAGATTCGATACTATTGATAAGAAAATAAAAGAGTTGGATGAAATATTTAATGTTGAGGGTGAGACTAAACATGATTTCACAAATGCTTTTTACAGATTAATGAGATCAAAAGGTAGATTTATGGCTGGTGTGGCAGGTCACATTGGAGGAGTGTACGTTACACGATCTCTAAATGGACAAAGTATCAATACTTTTGAGCCTGTGCCATATGAAATACAAAAAGAAGCAATGGATTTAATAGTGAAAAGATACCTATCAAATGATGCTTGGGAATTTGATTCAGAAATTGTTAAGAATCTTCATACCGAGAAAAGACTTACAGACTTCGATCGTGATGATGTACCACAACTTCACGAAATGGTTTTAGAAATGCAAGGGCAAATATTAGTTGAAATTTTGAACCCTGAAGTAATGACAAGACTTGTTGATTCATCAAAATATGGTAACAAATATATGCCTTCAGAAGTTTTGGACGATCTCTTTAATGGAATCTTTATTAGAGGAGAAGTGCCCAATACTTTTAAAAGAAACCTACAATCAAATTATGTTGATGCTTTAATGAGTGCATTTGCACCTGCAATGCCAAGAGGTCCTCGTGGTGGCGGTGAAATTCCACAACACGATGAGATATCCAAAGCAGCAATCATGGAAAGTCTTGAAAAGATTCAAAAATTTACAAAATCTGGTGTGAGTGATAAAGATACAAAAACTCATTTCAGATATTTAAATAAAAAGATCTCGAAATTTTTAGATTCATAGCTAAATAGACTTTATGACAAATAAAATTTCCTACGAAAGTTTAGGTCATGTAAATCATGGCTGGCTGGAAGCAAGACATCACTTCAGTTTTGGCTCTTATCAAGATCCAAACCGTACAGGATTTGGTGACTTAGTGGTAATAAATGATGACTTAATAGCTGCTCAAAGTGGCTTTGCAACCCATGGTCACGACAATATGGAAATTATTACTTATGTCAGGAAAGGAGCAATTACGCATGAAGATAGCCTTGGGAATAAAGGAAAGACAAATGCTGGAGATGTTCAAGTCATGAGTGCTGGTACCGGAGTAAAACATTCAGAACATAATCTAGAGGATGAAACAACTAGCCTATATCAAATATGGATAAAACCTAATGCTTTAAATGTTGAACCTAGGTGGGATGCTATGGAGTTTCCAAAAGAACATGTTGAAAATAGGCTGAACCTTATAGTTGGTGGGTCTGATGAAGCTCCATTATTTATTCATGCTGATGCTGATATTTATGCAGGTAAAATTAATGCTAAAAAAGAATTAAATCATAAGCTTAAAAGATCAGGGTATGTCTTAGCCTCTTTCGGAGTGTTCGAAGTAAATGGTATAGAGCTAAAAAAGGGCGATGCTTTAGAGATAACAGATACTAACGAATTGAAGATAACCACTCAAGAAGAATCAGAATTATTAGTTATTGACGTCTAGTTTAATTCAAACAATATATAATTATAAAAATAGACCCGTAGCTCAGCTGGTTAGAGCGCTGTCTTGACATGGCAGAGGTCGTTGGTTCAAGTCCAATCGGGTCTACCAGTAGCATGAGAACTAAACTAATTCTTAAATTATTTGTCATCATTTTAATATCCAGTTGTGGTGGTGGGAGTGGGAACGATTCCAGCCAAAGCCCAATAAATCAAATGCCCCCTTCAGGAATTAATCCAAATCAAAAAGGCACTTTAGACGGTTATTTGCAACATAATGGTATAAGAAGAGAATTTATTCTTTACGTACCTCAGTCGTATAATCAAAGCAATCCTACCTCTGTAATTTTTAACTTTCATGGTTTTGGGAGTAATGCTTTTGAGCAAATGAATTATGGTGATTTTAGAAATTTAGCTGACGAGAATGGATTTATTATTGCTCATCCTCAGGGTACAACAACCTATGGAAATGGCCCACATTGGAATAATTGGAATGGTGATGGTGGAACAAGTAATCAAGATGATATTGGATTTATAGATCAATTAATATCGCTCTTGCAGACACTTTATAATATTGATGACCAAAGGATCTATTCAACTGGCATGTCTAATGGGGGATTTTTTAGTTATCACTTAGCATGTAATTTAGGAGCAAGAATTGCAGCTGTTGCATCTGTGACAGGGACTATGTCCCCTCAGACTTATAGTAGCTGTTCACCAACTCGCCCTATTTCAGTAATGCAAATGCATGGCTTGCAAGATTCAGTGGTTCCTTTTTTAGGCTTTCCTAGTCTTGGTTTATCCCAGACAGATTTAATGGAATTTTGGGCAGCTCATAACAATTGTAACTCTCAACCAGATATTAGCTTAGTTGATGATCTCGCTCCAAATGATGGCAGCACTGGTGTTAAAACTTCTTATTTAAATTGCGATAAAGGAACTAGTGTTGAATTTTTTCTCTTTGATGGGGCAGGGCATACCTGGCCAGGTACTGGTAATAAGGCAGGAAGTAACTCGGTTAATATGGATATTGATGGAGTATCAGAAATTTATAATTTTTTTAAGAAAAATGTTTTAAACCCTTAGGTCTCTTTAGAAAACTGTATTTCAAGTGCTTTTTTGTCAGCATCATAATGTTTCCCAGCCAGGTAATAACAAATTGGTCCTGTTAGTAAATAAATTACTACTGAAGCAACTAAAACATGGGTATAGGGTTGGCTCACTCCCATATCAAGCAAGTAGTCAATGCTTAGTCCGGCTGTGTAACTGCCAAGACTGTAACCAACTAAGTTTATACAAAGAAGATTAAAAGCAACTACACTACCCCTGATATTTGCTGGAACGACTTCTTGAATCGCTGAAAAAACTGGCCCATAGAAACATCCAGTACTGAAGGCACTGCTAACAATACCAATCCAAAATATCACAGAAGTTGGATCTGCATATCTAGTAAAGGCTAGAGGCATAAGCACAAAGGTAAGAATTAATAAGAACCAAGTTCTTGGTAAATTGTATTTTTTCAAAGCCCAATCGCTCATAGCTCCACCAAAAACACTACCAGCAACCCCAAAAACTAGAAATACCAATGAATTAATCTGCAGATAGAAATCTGCTTCAAATCCTTTATCTACTACTGCCCATCTAATATCAAATGCTGCTGCTCCCAATACGAAGTGATACAGAGTTCCTGCTAAAATTGTTAAGCCTAAAGATTTAGATTTGCCTAACACCTCAAAGAGGAGGGCAATAACCTCTTTAAATGATCTTTTGTTAGTTTCAGTCTTTCGTGGCAGTTTTGTTCTGGGGTGATCTTTTACAAATAACATTAATAAGCCAAGTGCAACACCAATTCCACCTAGCAAGTAAAAAGAACCCCGCCATCCAATAACTGGACCCAAGAAGCCTGCAATCAAAAGGGCAACCCCAACCCCAACAGGCACACCCATATAATAAAAACCAGCAGCAAAACCTAGTCTTTGTTTGCCAAATCTATCTGCCAAAACTGACATTGTGCTTGGTGTAATACTTGATTCTCCTACTCCTATAAAAAATCTTGGAATTGCTAGTTGAACAAAGTTTTTTGCTAAGCCTGATAAAGCTGTGAAAAAGCTCCAAATTATTACTCCACAACCTATTATTCTTGATCTATTAAAACGATCAGCTAATGAGCCAACAAAAATTCCAGAGATTGTATATATCAGAGTGAATATAATTCCAGTAAGCAAACCAAACTCTGCGTTTGTTAGATTAAGGGCAGGGATAATATCATCTGAAAAAGCTATCAGAAAATGTCTATCAGCAATATTTAAGATATTGAGTACAGTGACTAAAAGAAGGAAGTAAGTGTTATTTAATTTTAAGATACATTACTCCATAAACGAGTTCAATCTTTCGTAAGCATCTATAAACTCTTCTTTAAATTTTTGTACTGTTTGCCCAGCTGTGAGCTTTTCATTAACAAGACCAATCCCTTGACCCACCCAATAGGTGGCAAGTTTTTTTGCCCCTTCATGACCCACATCTGAGGCTTTATCAATCTTTGCTAAAGCGGGTTCGCTGACCATTGTCTGCAGAGGCATTGGTAAGGGATCCGGTGCATCAGGAGATTCCCATGCATCAGTCCAGTCAGATTTTAATTGTCTTGAATGCTTTCCTGTTCTGCTCCTTGATCTAACTGTCTGATCTGATGAAGCATGAAGCATTTTTTCTTTTACGACTTCAGAAGTTTCAGCTTCAGAGGTTGTTAAAAAAACAGATGCGCACCAAGCACCTGATGCTCCCATTGCCATGGCACCTGCCATTTGCTCTCCAGTACAAATTCCACCTGCTGCCAAAATTGGAACATCTTTAATTGGCTGAATTGCCCTGTGAACTTCAGGAACTAAAACCATAGTTGATACACTTCCACAATGACCACCACCCTCAGTTCCAGATACAACCAGAATATCTACACCTGCTTCTACTTGTTTAACAGCATGTTCTTTTTTCCCAACAAGCGCTGCAACAGGGACATTATTCTTTTTACAAAGATCTAACATCCACTTAGGTGGTACTCCTAGAGCGTTTGCATAAAGTTTTACACCGTGATCAAAGCCTATTTGTAGCATTTCAGTTGCTCCATCTTCTTTCATATTCGCACCCCAATTTGAATAATCTTGAGTTTGTTCTCTCAATCCATCACTTTCAATTTCATATTTATCTAAGACATCAGCTCTAAAATCACGATACTCTTGTGGAATCATTTCCGCTAAATCTTTGGGATCAACACTTCCTTCTTTTCCAACAAAATTATTTGGTACAAGCAGATCTAGACCATAAGGTTTTCCATCTACATTTTGATCTATCCAGTTTAATTCTTGTTCTAATATTTCAGGAGTCATTCCAACAGCTCCTAAGACACCCATGCCACCTGCTTTTGAGACCTGAGCAACAACATCCTTACAATGACTGAATGCTAGCAATGGAAACTCTATATTAAGTATTTCACAAATTTTTGACTTCATTTTTTACCCCTTTTAGATAATTCTCGTATTAGATCAGATTCCTTAAAATACATAACAATTATACCTTAACCTTATTTCCAGTTGGGTGGTCTTTTTTCAAGAAATGCAGTTATACCCTCTTGAGCCTCTTCACTTTGAAGACTTTCAGCAATTTGCTTTTCTAAAAAATCCATTGCTTCATCAAAATCCTTAAATTCTTGTTTATAAAAGGCATTTAAACCTTTTTTCATTGCTTTTGGAGGTAATGCGGCTAGCTCATCAACTACTTCCTGAACCTTTTTACCAATATCCTTTTCAGAATAAAACTCTGTTATTAATCCTTGTTCTTTTGCTTCGACAGCATTAATTTGGTTTCCTCTCATAATAAAATCTAAACCAGCTCTTCTGTTCATTACTCTAAATAAACCAGCCATTACCATAAAAGGCCATATACCTCTTTTAATTTCAGGCGCTGAAAACTTTACATGATCTGAAGCAAATACATGAGTAGCATTTGCTATAAGCAGTAAAGCACCTGCATAAACATTGCCCCTAACCTCAATAACTATTGGTTTACATAATTTTCTTATTGATTTGACTATATCGGCTATACCTCCTTTCATATCAGGAATAAGGTCATTTTTTTCTTCTTTCATAACGCTCAAATCACCACCAGAGCAAAAAACATCACCATTAGCACTAAATTTCACCACTCGGATTTCATGTGTTTTTTCGGCAAAACTTAAGGCATACAACAGTTCATTTGTCATGGTAGGATTAATGGCATTTTTTTTATCTGGTCTGTTTAAGACAATTTCTAAGATGTTATTAGTTTGAGTGACTAACGTAGTTTTAAATTCTAAGTCATTAATTTGCATATTTTTCAATAAATTCTTTAGGACAGTCAATGAGCTTTGTGCCTAGATATTCTCCAAGACTTTTGGCCTGCCCATCTTTCCTATTATTAGATGATACCCCATTTTCAAGTATTCCTTTGACATAAAAATTTAGTGCAAAAATGTTAGGCAGTTCATATCTTTCAATTTCAAAACACTCAAGATCAGGTAATAATTTTTTTAATTGTTCTACGGTTAAAAAATGGTAGAGATAAGAATAACTTGAAGCATCTTTTGCCCATACACCTAAATTTGCACACCCACCTTTGTCACCCGAACGTGTTCCAAAAATTCTTCCAAAATTTATTTTTTCAATATCCTTTGCAACATATTCATCAATGTTGATTTTTTCAAAGTTAATTGGTTGTTCTTGATGCTTTTCGATTTCTATAACTTTAGATTCATTATTGAAATGAAGTTTTTCTTTCACATTCTTTGAATCAACTAAGGCAGGCCAATATGAAATGAAGGGCGAAGCTTGTTTAATCTCACTTTGAGCAGTCCACCCGGGATAGTTAGCGAGAGCAAGTTCTATTACTTTTGCACTAAATATTCTGCCAACTTTTTCTGGTGAAGAGGATTTTACGTCAATCTTTAAAATTGCCATAGCCTCTTCATTAGTTAATGGCTCCTTCTTGTCTGTTCTAATTAATTGGATGGAGACATCATCGAATTCATCCTTACCTCCGAGAGAGCGAAACAATTCATCGGTAAATATTTTTGCTTTTTCTTCAATATCTAAACCTGTAACAATGAGCTCCATACTATTTTTATAGCCGCCAGCCAGATTTATACATGCCTTGTGTTTGTTTGTTGGAGGAGATCCTTTGACGTTTGAAATAAATACTTTGTCATCACCTAAATCTTCAATTTTTAATGAGTCAAAGTGAGCTATTACATCTGGGCTAAGATATTTTGGCGATGAAATTTCATAAAGTAATTGAGCTGTAACTGTTCCGGTTGATACTAATCCACCAGTCCCTTTGTGTTTGTATATTTTAAAATTGCCTGATTCTTCAATTTCTGCAATTGGGAATCCAACATTTTGAAATGAGGGAACTTCTTTAAAAAAAGAATAGTTGCCACCTGTAGCTTGAGCTCCACACTCTATAATATGTCCAGCGGCCAGTGAACCAGCCAATTTATCATAGTCATCTCTAGACCAATTAAATTTCCAAGCTGCAGGCCCCATAACTAGTGCTGCGTCTGTAACTCTCGGACAAATTACTATATCTGCACCCTCATCAAGAGCCTTTTTAATGCCCCAACATCCTAAATAATAATTTGCAGAAACTGCTGGAAGACTTTGTTTGAATAGTGAAGCTCCAGTATCTAAATTTTTAAGCTCTTCTCCATTTTTTTTTAGCTCATCAAATTTATCCATAAAATCGTCACCATCTATGTATGCAACTTTTAGATTCAGCCCTTCGGAATCAAGTATATTTTTTACTTCATCGGCCATACTTTTTGGATTGAGTCCGCCAGCATTAGAGATGACTTTAATATTTTTTTCTGAACAAGAAGAGGCAATTTGTTTCAATTGCTTAAGGAAAGTTCCTACATAACCAGCTTTTTCTCCTCTTTGTATTTTTTGACCATATAGAATAGCCATGGTTAGCTCTGCAAGGTAGTCACCTGTAAGAACATCAATTGGACCACCATCAACCATTTCTTTTGCAGCAGATAGCCTATCACCATAGAATCCACTACAGTTAGCAATTTTGATTGTATTTTTACTCATCAATCAATCTTAAGTAGGTTTGCACCACTTTCGACCTGATCCCCTGTTTTTACATACATTTCGGAAATTTTACCATCAGATACAGCTTTTACAGCATGTTCCATCTTCATAGCTTCAAGTATTAAAAGTGTCTCACCAGCTTTTACAGTTTTATTTAATTTTGCATTAATCTTAATGATTTTACCTGGCATAGGTGCTGTTAAGCTTCCCTCAGCAGCTACCTCAGTTAGATCATTAAAAGTTGGTAAAATTTTTAATATCAAATCTCCTTGACCAGAATTTATTGAGATACTTTCTCCAAATTTGGTAATAGTGGCATTTAGGATTATTCCATCAATCTCACAGATTATTAAATTCTCACTAACTTCTACCATTTCAATTTTTGAGAGTGAAATTCGTTCAAAGTGCTCTCTATAAATTTCTAAAAAATTTCCAGTATTTGAATATTTAAAAATATATTCCTCATCATTCAAGAGAAAAGCCAGAGTGGACTTTGGCAATATTCCATTTGTCCAATTTCGTGGTAAAAAATTAAGATTGCTGTTATAAGTTTTTTGGTAAAACTGTAACCATGCAACCGCAGCTTTCATGCATCTATCTATATTTCCCTTATCTTTCAGAGGAAATAGCTTCTTGTTTTCCCGCTCAATGAAATCTGAAGTAGTTTTGCCGCTAAGAAATGATTTATTTTCTAGACATCCAATCAAAAAATCTTTATTTGTTATAACACCTGGTAGATGAATAGATTTAAGCTCTTTTGATAAGATTTTCGCTGATTCTTCCCTAGTTTCTGAAAACGAAATTACTTTTGCAAGCATGGGGTCAAAGTCTGGAGTAACTTTATCTCCTTTTTTGATTCCTGTGTCCCATCTGATATTTGCTGAGTTTGAAAAAGATAAGTTAGCAATAGTTCCAGTTTCAGGAAGAAAGTCATTATTGGGATTCTCTGCATAAAGTCTTGCCTCAATAGCATGACCTTTAAAGACTATATCTGATTGTTGGAATGAAAGTCTTTTTCCACTAGCAACCTTTATTTGTTCTCTAACAAGATCGATGCCTGTTACCATTTCTGTAACTGGATGCTCAACTTGGAGACGAGTATTTACCTCTAAAAACCAAAATTCGTTTGTATTTTCATCAAAAATAAATTCAACTGTTCCTGCAGATTTGTAGTTTAACTTTTTAGCTAACTCAACAGCTGTACTTGTAATATTTTGCCTTAAATCTTCAGTCAGTCTTAAAGAGGGACTTTCTTCTATAATTTTTTGGTGCCTTCTTTGAATTGAACATTCTCTCTCACCAAGATGTATTACATTCCCGAAATTATCACCTAATATTTGCACCTCAATATGCCTAGATTTTTCAATGAACTTCTCTAAAAAAACTCTGTTATCTCCAAAGCTTGATTTAGCCTCTCTTTTGGCTGCTGCTACAGAGTCATCAAGTTCTTTTGGCGAATTAACTACTCTCATTCCTTTGCCACCACCTCCTGCAGAAGCCTTTACTAAGATTGGATAACCTATTTTTTTTGCATCAGAGAGTTTAGAGGTCTTGCTGAGTGTTGGAATATTTTGTTTTATACAAAAATTTTTTGAATTGATTTTATCTCCCATTAATTCAATTGTTTCTGCGTCCGGCCCAATCCAAACAATCTTTTCATTTTTTATTTTTTTGCAAAACTCTGCATTTTCAGATAAAAACCCATAGCCTGGATGTATTGCATCTACATTAAATTGCTTTGCTTTATTAATGATTTCATCTTGATCCATATACCCATTATCAAGTCTAAATGCATGATCAGAATTCTGAACATATACAGAGTTTTTATCAATTTCCACATACATAGCAACAGCTTCTAAGCCCATTTCTTTAATAGTTTTAATAATTCTGAGCGCAATTTCGCCTCTATTTGCTACAAGGATTCTTTTAAGTCTCATAGTCTAAAAACTCCATACCCATCAGCGCCTTTGATTAAATTATTGTCTGAGATTGAAAGAGAAAATCCTAAAACATTTCTAGTATCTCTTGGATCAATAATTCCATCATCAGTTACCATGCTGCTGGCTGAAAGAGCTAAAGATTCTTTTTCAGCTAATGTTTCAACCATTTCAACGAGCTGTTTATCTAGTTTTTCATCAAACTTTTCACCCTTTCTTTTTGCCTTTGCTCTTCTTACTAAAGACATCACACCTGCAAATTGTTTAGGCCCCATTACAGCTATTTTTGCTGATGGCCATGTGAACAAAAATCTATTATTAAATGCTCTGCCTGACATAGCATATGTTCCTGCACCATATGAAGCACCAATAATGAAGCTTATATGAGGAACATTTGAATTAGATACTGCGTTAATGAGTTGAGAACCTTTTTTTATAATTGCTTGTCTCTCGAACTCTTTGCCAACAAGAAACCCTGTAACGTTGTGTAGAAAAACAATAGGAGTATTAGTTTGGTTGCAAAGTTGAATGAATGTTGCTGATTTTTCAGCTGTTTGAGGATATATAGGACCATTATTTCCTAAAATACCTATAGGATAACCAAAGACATTTGCCCAACCACAAACCATAGAGCTGTCATAAAGAGGTTTATATTCCTCAAATCTTGATTCATCAACAATTCTCATAATTACTTCACGAATATCAACTTGAGTTTTTAAATCATCGCTGAATAAACCTAAAAGATCCTCTGAGTCATAAGCAGGCTCAAACGATGTTTTTAAGGAGAAGTTTGATTTTTTATAAATATTTAGATGATTAACAACATTTCTACAAATCCTAATCGCATCGCTATCATTCTCTGCTAAATAGTCAGAGAAACCAGATATTTCAGAATGCATTTTTGCCCCACCAAGCGTTTCATCATCTGAAATTTCTCCGGTAGCCATTTGAACTAGAGGAGGGCCAGCTAGAAAAGCCTTAGATTGGTTTCTTATAAAAATATTGTAATCGGACATGCCTGGTTGATATGCTCCTCCTGCAGTTGAAGAACCAAAGACTACAGAAATTACTGGAATTTTTAACTTTGATAACTCTGTCATTTCATAGAAAGACCTCCCTGATGAGGCAAAATGTGGATATTGAAGTTGTCTTGTTTCTGTTGCACCACCTTGGGCACCTCTAAGATCAGCACCAGCAGACTCGACAAAATTAATGAATGGAATTTTATTATCACGAGAAATTTGAATTGCTCTCATCCATTTTTCTTGGACATACACTGTCATCGCACCACCTAAAACTGATGGATCATTTGCGAAAATAACACATTCTTTACCTGCAACAAGTCCAACTCCAACTACACAGCCACCACCAACTGTATAACTTGTACCATGAGCAGCAAAAGGGGATATTTCAAGAAAAGGTGTGTCAGGGTCTAATAAAAGCTTTATCCTTTTCCTTACTGGAAGCTTTCCTTGTTTTGCTAATCTATCGAGATGATATTGACCACCACCTAACTCTGCTTCACTTAATAGAGAATTAAGCTTCTCAATTTTCTGGAGCATCATTTCTTTATTATTGATAAAAGAATTCGATTTTTTATCAATAAATGACTTAAGAATTGGAGCGATATTTTTATACATTTAGGAAAATTATATAATAAATTTTTTAAAAATTAAGAAAAAAAATTTATAAAACTTCGCATAATATAATAAAAATAATTGCTATGATTTAATCAGGATAACTCAGACCATGTCCATATTTAAAGATTGGTGATTTTGTATCATCTGCGACATCAGAATTTTGACTCTTAACCTCTTCCATTGAAGAGGGAATTTCAAAAGGTAGTTGTCCTAACGGGTTATTATCTCCAAAGATAGTTTCAAAAATAACTTTATCTTGGACGCCAAACGTACCAATAAGACTCATGCTTTTCTCTACAGCTGTTGTCAAAATAGCCGGTCTATTTAAATCTGAAATAATGATTAACTTTGACTTTTTTGAATAATCTTCAATTCTTGAATTTATTTCATCATCATAATTAAGATCCATATTTGGAAACATTTTACTTAGAAAATTATCTTGGACTCTATCAATTCCAGATGGCTGATTTCCATTAAATACAGTATTGAGGAAAAGAAGTATATAGTCCGCATCTTTTGGGTCATTAACAATTTTACCGAACTTTGATGCTTCAGTTTTACTCATTCCATCGACAAAAATATTTAAATCTTTAGATAGTGGAAGAGTGTTATCTTTGTTTGAAAGCAACACTATAGATTTTCTTTGTGCATCAAGACCTTCCTCGATATAAGATTTTTTATTTACAAGTTCAGAGACTAAACTTTCTTTAACAAACGGATTTTCAAATAAACCTAATTCAAATTTATTTGTAAGGATTCGTCTAACAGATTCATCTATTCTTTTTTCTGAGATTCTTTGTTTTTGAACAAGATCAATAATATATTCTGGTTTATCTTCACCACCATACTGATCAACTCCTGCATTGATTGATTTCTCATATCTTTGACTTATTGAAAGATCATCAACACCCCAATGCCTTTCTTCTATAACACCCCAGTCAGTACAAATTACACCACTAAAGTTCATTTGCTTTCTTAATAATTCGGTAAGGATATATTTATTGAATGCCATTGCTACATCTTCATCTGTTTGTCCTTTAGGTATTCCGTAATAAGGCATTATTACCTTTATTCCTTCATCAATTGAAGCTTGGAAAGGTTTCAAATGATAATTAAAGTTATTTCCCGGATAAATTTGATTCTCCCCAGATTTTAAATGAGGATCAAGCCCTCCTTCTTGTGGTCCTCCACCAGGGAAATGTTTGACCATAGTGTGAACACTCTTTTCATTTATCTCTTCACCCTGAAACCCCTTTATATAGGCCACCGTCATCTCAGAAGAAAGATCAGCATTAGATCCAAAGGTTCCAAAATTTCTAGCCCATCTTGGTTCCGTAGCTAAATCAGCCATTGGATGAAGTGCAGTTCTAAAACCCATTGCACGATATTCAGCTGAAGCAATTTAGCCAAATTTAAAAATTAAATCTGCATCTCTTGTAGCTGCAAATCCAAGTTGTGATGGCCATTTCGATATTCCTTCTAATGAAAATGATGCTATGCCACCTCCACGCGGAACTTCATGAAGAGGATCAGTGCTAAAGGTTACTGGAATGCCAAGCCTACTTTTTTCTGCAACTTTTTGTAGTTGATTTAGCTTTTTTGCAATATCAATTGGGGAAGCATTCCCATAAAAATTAAAGTGAGATATATGTTTCAAAGAAATAAATTCCTCTACTGAAACACCACCACGCATAGCATCTAAAAAAGATTTAAAGATAGGATCGGCTTTAATAAGAACTGGGGGATGAAACATTTGACCAACTTTCTCTTCTAAAGTCATTTGAGAAAGCAAATCATCAACCCTCAAGTGAACAGGCTGTCTTGAGTCTTCATAAATATCAAGCTTCCCATTTTTATTAAGATCTCTGTATGAGAAGTTATCTTTTAATTTTTTATTCACTTCACCACTTGAGTTCAATAAAACTTTAGCATGACTTATTGGCTTAAAATAAATATTAAAAGCCCACAAAAGTATTGGGATAATTAATAGGTAGGAAATATATTTACCTATTCTTCCCATCACTAAGATTCTTCAAATTTTAAAGATTTAGCTTTCAGAAAAGCCTCTCTTTTAAATAAATTTTTTGTCCAACGCTTTATATTTGGTTTCATTGCTTGTTCAATGCCAAGAGCTTCTGCTAAATTTATTGCGTAACTTACACATATATCTGCTATTGTGAAGCGATTTGAGCAAAGAAATTCTCTATCAGCCAAACTACTTTCTAGAAGCTTTAGGCGTGAAACGAACCACCTGCTATAACCTTCAATTGCACCATCGGCAACACCAGGTTCTTGAAATTTATATCTTAGTACTACAGTTTGCGGAAAAGTAAGTGTGGCATCAGCATGAAAAAGCCAATTTAAATAGTTTGGATAATCAGCTTCATTTGGCATTACCTGTAAATCTGAAGGTCCAAACTTTTCTATAAGATATTGGCACATTGCAACAGATTCAGTCATTTTTATATCTCCATCAATCAGATATGGAACAGTACCCAGCATATTCACATCAAGATACTCTTTTTTAAAAACCCTTGGAGGGAATGGCATCATTTCAAGTTCATAATCAATACCAAGTTCTTCTGCTGTCCAAATTGGCCTTACTGATCTTGAATTTTCTGTGGCATAAATCTTTATCACAGTTTAATTATACTATTTGAGATAAAAAAAATTATTTTAAGAAATTTATGATAAGTTTGTAGAAGGAGTGCTTATGAAAATTTTAATACTTTTATTTATTTCATTTTTTTCTTTCTCGCAAGAGGAACAATACCGTTCAGAATTTGCCTGGTGTAATTTAAAAGAGGGAAATTCGATTGATGATGCAAAAAATATTGCAAGTAAATACGGAGAGTTTGTGGAAAGTGTTGGTTCGCAATATGAGCAATCATTTTTAGCTCCAATGCATGCAGGGGAATTTGAATATGATTATGTTCTGTGGGGAAGTTGGCCAGATGGGCAGTCCATGTATGAAGAGTGGGGGTCATACTTAAATGACTACGAAAAACCAGATGATGCAGCAGACTGCAATAAGTGGCGAGCTGTATATAACTTTTTAGTTGGCAAAAGTGAAATCTCATCTGAAAAAAAAGATGAGAAAAAACCTGTTCAGTTTGCTGCATGTAAATTTACAGCCTCTGGCAACAGTGAAAAGCTATTTTCTGCCGCCAAACTTAATGAATCTGAACTCATTCAATATGGGTTTAAAGGATGGAGGCATCATTATCTTTTTCCATATCTTGGCTGGGAAGATGAATTTGAATTTGATTTTATTCAGGTATTTCACTGGGACTCATTCGAATCCAGAGCAACAATGGCACAGCAATATGTAGATTTTTCTTCAAAATACCCTGAAAACTCAAAGAGATTTGAGAGGATTGCCAAATGTAGTGGGCAAAATAGCTTCTATGAAGAATTTATTTTTTCTAATTGGAATTAATTAATATGAGAAATGCTTGTTAACTAATAAGCATTTCTTATTTTAACTTCCGAGCTGCTGAAAACTTTCTTTTCCTTATCTAACTGAACAATCATTCTTCCTGAGGTGTCGATGCATAAAAAAACACCTTTTTTTTCATCAGGCAAGATTAGTATCTCTTGATTCATATGGAAGCATTTTTTCTCCCACCTTTCTTTCCAGTCGCTAAGAAAATTATCCTCATTAATTTTCGATAACCTTTTAAAAACAAATTTAATAAATTTTAATCTTTCCTTTTCATTTATTGTCAGATTTAGATCTCCCCAGTGAGCTTCTAGTGCATCCAGTTTTAGATTTATTCCTACCCCAATTACGACAAAAAATTTGCCATCGCTATTAACTGACTCAACTAAAATTCCACCAATTTTTTTATTCTTGTACACCAAATCATTAGGCCACTTTAGTTGAATATCAATACCAAAGAAATCTTTTATTGCATCGCTAACTACTACTGCTGTTTTAAGAGGTATTTTCTCTGAAAGATTATCTTTTATGAAACCAAATGAAAAATAAATATTACCTTCTTTGCTATGCCACTTATTCTGATTTCTTCCTCTTCCATTTGTTTGTGAATTACTGGAAATGAGAACTGAAGAATATTTTTTTTCTTCTAATTTTTCTAAACAAATTTCGTTAGTTGAAGTTACTGAATGAAAGTGAACTTCTAAAATGCTAATTTGCTCTCCTATCCTTTAAATGATACGGAACATACACCAAATAAGTGAAAAACCAAGCAGCAGGTATTAGTGCAAAGATATGATAGGGAGCATCTGGCATAAAGCTTGTAATATTGTCCCCACTAGGCTTTTCTAAAATGTACCAATAATTAGTTTCTAGAGCAAAATTTAGTACATACATCAATGGCAAGAAAACAAAAGTTGTGTAAGTCATTATTTTGAGAAAGTCTTTAAAGTAGGGTCTTTGATCCATTAAGACCATTGCTACAGATACCCCCAAAATTATAAGCAAATGTCCATACATATGATTTAGATATTCAAGAGATGGGAAGCCAAGTGCAGTGTCTGGAGTTAATAAAGACATCCCAGCACCAACTATTCCCCAAAAATATGCAAATAAGAAAAATATTCTAGGACCACCTAAAAGATAAATAGATATACACCAAGTTGAAAAAGCACACATATGGAGTGGAAGCGCATCTACCATTGCGTAATTTCTGACTTCAACTTTAAAAAATGGATCGAAAATCTCATGAGAAATCATAAGAAAAGCAAGTGTATAGCGTAAAATCTTGATTGTCCTCTCACTTGAACCTATGAAGAGTCTTGGTAGAAAAACTATAACAAAAATGCAAAAAATAAATGTGAGGATATGAGATGTGTCTAGTAAATTTAATGCCTGTGCAGTCATTTTGAGTTCCTTATCATATCAGCTGCTTTTTCACCAATCATCATTGAAGGAGCATTTGTATTTCCACCTACAAGCGTCGGCATAATAGAGGCATCAACAACCCTAAGATTTTCAACGCCTTTTACTCTGAGCTCACTATCCACTACAGCCATTTCATCATTGCCCATCTTACACGTACCTACAGGATGGTATATTGTATCTGATCTTTCTCTTAGTGCATTGACTATCGCTTGATCATTATTTATGTCTATTGGGTTTCTGATATTTTTATAATTACTCAACGGCTCACTATTCATAATTTCCATCATTCTTTTATATCCATCAACCATTGTGTCAATATCGGATTGGACCGAAAGGTAGTTGGGATCTATTAAAGGATCTTCGAATGGGTCTTTGCTTGCAATTTTTACAGTTCCTCTTGATTCAGGTCTTAAAAGACACATATGGCAGCTAAAGCCATTTCCCCATAGGTCTTGGCGCCCATGATCTTCAACCATAGCTACTACAAAATGTAATTGAATGTCTGGAATTTCCTTATCTTTTGAAGATTTAATAAAAGCACCTCCTTCAGCTAACGGCGAAGTAAACATCCCATTCCTCTGAAAAATTAATTTCATAAATTCTATAGGTGCTCTAAAAGTAAACTTTAATGATTTGAAGAAACTACCTAAAAGCTCCCAGTCATCAACTCGATGCGTTGTAATATAGTCAAGATGATCTTGTAGGTTTTCACCAACTCCTTTTAAATCTACAAGACACTCTATATGTCTTGATGCTAAAAAATCTTTGTCACCAATTCCAGATCTCATCAAAAGGGTAGGGGAACCATAAGCTCCACCACATAGAATGATCTCCTTATTTGCCTCTAAAGAAAAATATTTGTCCTTACTTATACATTTAACTGATTTTGCTCTTAATTTTTCAAATTCAACTTTTTCAACAATAGTATCTGTAAATATGGTCAAGTTTTCTCTATCTTTTATTGGGTTTAGATAGGCTACAGCACTACTGCATCTAAGACCATTTTTTTGGGTTACTTGATATATTCCAACACCTTCTTGATCATCACCATTGAAGTCATCATTTAATTTATGTACTTTTGAGCCTGCCTCAACGAAAAACCTTGTGAATGGATTATCATGTCTTTGAGCGGCAACATTCAACGGTCCTCCTTGGCCATGCAAATCATCTGAAAAAACTTCATTATTTTCAGATTTCTTAAAATATGGAAGCACATCTTTAAAAGACCATCCTTCATTACCTAATTCAGCCCAATGATCGTAGTCCCATTTGTGCCCTCTAACATAAAGCATGCCATTAACTGAGCTTGAGCCACCTAGAACTTTACCTCTAGGTTGGTAGCCTTTTCTCTTTTCTTCATAACTTTGGGGAACTGAGTAAGTTCTTCCAAATGTATCTGAAATTTTTGCAGGCCCTTCAGCTAATGTAACATCACTAAAATTTTTCTGTGGAACTGTATCGTACTCATAAATTAGATTTGCTCCTCTTAGAAATGCATACATTGCAGGTATATGAATTAAAGGATTTTTATCTTTCGGGCCAGTTTCAATCAGACAAACATTAGTTGCTTTGTCTTCCGTTAATCTATTGGCTAAGACACAACCTGCTGAACCGCCGCCAACAATTATGTAATCGAATTTTGTCATGCTTTTTTAAATTTGTCCCACAACAAGAAAGGTACGTATGTGATGAAAAAAACAATTAGTGCTAAGGGTGCAATACCCAAAATATGATAAGGAGCTTCAGGCATAAAAACCGCTAGAGAGTCTCCGGCAGGTTTATCCATTAAATACCAATAATTTGCATCTCCTCCAATTAGAATATTCGCTGCGTAAATTGGTATTAGAAGAAGAATAGTTATAACTGCCATTCTCCAAAAATTTTGCAGATGTGGACGATATTTTAAAACAGTTAATGCAAAAAACACTCCCAATAAAATTTGGCCATGGCCATAGAAGAAGAAAAAGTATTCAACATCGGGCCACCCAAGCGTAAGATCTGGTGTTGCAAGCGCCATAGTTGCACCTCCTACGCCCCAGTAGTAAGGGAGCTCAAAGAACATTTGATTTCTGCTTTTGCTTAACAAGAAAATACCTATAAGAAATGCACTAAACGCACACATATGCAAGGGGAGGTAAGTCTCCCAAGGTTTTTCAAAAACAAAAATGTATAAAAATGGCCTAAGAATTTCAAAGCCTAAAAGAGAGATTCCTATAATTTTTGTGACAATATTTTGCAGGGAAGTGCTGATGAAATTACTTATTAAACAAATCAAAACAATTATACCGAAGGTATAAGTAAGAGTCTCAATGTGTTGTTCCCCAAAAAGTATAAATGGTTCAATCATAAGCAAAAAATTTATACAGAATAATCATACAGCTTATGTTGATACAAGCAAAATATAATTTATGATGAATTATTAAATTAATTTAAGAAATATGCCAAAAGATTGTCTTCTTTTAAATGGAAATGGTAAGCCTGTGAGCTATTTTCCTTTATCAACTTTAGATTGGAAAACTGCTATCAAACTAATCTTTACAAGAAACGTAGTTATTGTAAAAAATCATGAAGATTGGGTTGTGCGTTCACCATCAGTTGAGGTAGAAGTTCCAAGCATAATTATGTTGAAGAGATTCCATAAATTTCAAAATTACGTAAAGTTCTCCAGGTCAAATGTCTATCTCAGAGACATGTATAAATGCCAGTATTGTTTAGATATTTTTGATGTAAATCAGCTTACATTAGACCATGTAATACCAAGATCTAAGGGAGGACAGACAGAGTGGCAGAATATTGTTACATGTTGCAAATCATGCAATACAAAAAAAGGTTCAAAAACTCTCAAGCCAATAATAGAGCCTAAAAAACCATCATTTGCTCATTTATTAAATGGACATAAGTTAAAGAGGTCAGATTTTCCTGACAAATCTTGGGCTGACTATATTTTCTAGTATTTTATAGAGCACCCATAAGGCCTTGTGCTGCTACTTTCAATTTCTAATCCTGCGTTAAGACTTTGAATTGCTTCTCTAACAAAATTTACTCCCTTGGATAGATCTGTACTAAAAAGAGCACCCATTGTCCCAAGGTTATCTATTGCACCCTGATATTTAAGCATGCCATCTTCATCGATTACATACATATGAGGTGTAGTTTTAGCTACAAACTTTTTACCTACAGAACCATCCTCGTCAAGAAGAACATGATTAGGGGATGCATCTCTTGTTAGGGTAAGTTCCTTAGCTTGGTCTTGATCTATATATCCTTGTTTTCCTTTTGCAGAAGAAACAATAGAAAGCCAAATTACATTCTCTTCAACTAATTCCTTTTGAAGTTTTTGCATGTTACCAGTCTCATAATGCCTTTTGACAAAGGGACATTCATGATTAGTCCACTCTAGGACTACTTTTTTGCCACGAAACTCCTCAAGGCTTATTTTTTTATTGTCTTGATTAATTAGTGAAAAGTTAGGTGCAGTTTCTCCAACTTTTGCAAGAGAAAAAATATTCATTGCAAAGAAAATAATTAGAATAATTTTAGCTTTCATTTTGTAACCTCCATTACATATTTTTCTGTTAAAACTTCATTTAAAATTATAGGCTGTTCTAGATTTTTATTCCAAAATACATATACAGGAACACCAGATCTGCCATATTTTTTTAATTCTTGGAAAATTTCATCACTTCTATTTGTCCAGTCAGCCTTGAAATATTTTATATTTCTTTTATCAAATTCTTTTAATGTTCTTTCTGTTAATGCAACTCTCTCATTTACCTGACAAGTAATGCACCAAGCTGCAGTAAAGTTAATAAAATATGATGAACCTTGATTTCTAAGGGAAATTTCTCTCTCTTTGGTCCAAGAGCTTTCATTAACCATAGTTTCTACACCTTTCTGCTTAAAACCCCAGTCAAGAAAAATTATAGTGGAGAATAAAATTACTAAAGAAGTTAAGTATTTAATTGGTTTTGAAATTTTGAGAGGTAAAAACCATATGAAAAAAGAAATGACTAGCCAAACTATTAGTATTGTAAGAAGTGAGTTTGTCTCCACTTGGTTTGATAATACCCAAAATAACCAGATTGCTGTTCCAAACATTAAGAATGAAAAAAATTGTTTTAAATATTTCATCCACTCTCCAGGTTTTGGTAAGAATTCAACAAGTCTTGGGAAAATTGCAATTAGAAAATATGGTAATGCAA
Source organism: SAR86 cluster bacterium (assembly GCA_023703535.1). NCBI lineage: Bacteria > Pseudomonadati > Pseudomonadota > Gammaproteobacteria > SAR86 cluster bacterium. The sequence goes on along the minus strand of CP097967.1, from coordinate 697,263 downwards.
ATCCAAGTCCAAGGAATAGAAAAATCAGCATTGAGAAGGTATTAGATTGCACTAATGCATATCCTAACGCTGCACCCATGAATGGTGCAGTACAAGGTGAAGCAACTAAAACTGATAAAACTCCAGTCAAAAATGAGCCCGATGCACCAGAAGTATTATTAAGATTTTCTAGTTTTGTTAAGCTGCTGCCAAAATCAATATCTGTAAAAAGGATAAGCCCTATTACAAACATTAAAGTGCTTAGAAAACCAACAATCATTGGAGATTGCAATTGATAGCCCCAACCAATATTTTCTCCTGCTCCCTTCAATGCAATCAAAATTCCTGCAATACCTAAAAAAGTAGCTAAAACACCAAATACATACAGAGAAGCATTTAAAGTAATTGAGCTATTAGAATTTTGTGAATTTTTAATGAGAGAAAAGGCCTTTAAAGCAATTACTGGCAGAACGCATGGCATTAGGTTAAGGATCAAACCTCCAATAAATGCGAACAATAAAGCTGTTATTAAACTTATCTCGGATAAAGAACTTTCTAAAACAGTTGGCGTAATCTTAATTGTTTCATTAATTTCGCTAAAACCGTTTTTTGAGGATATAACTCCAGAAATTTGTCCATCAAAAGTATCTAACATGGAAAGAGCTAGTGAACCTTCTTGTGTTTGATTTTTAATTGTAATTTTTTGTGCAACTGAATAATCGATTACACCATCCATGTACGGATAAAAATATGATCCTTCATCAATCTGATCTGAAATTATCTCTAGGGCTCCATTTTGGTTTGGAAAAACTATCTCAACCGGAGGTCCTCTTGCAGGAATAAGAGATTTCCATTTCAAAAGCTCATTTGGGGCTTGTTTAATATTTAAAATCCCATTTTTTAACTCTAAAGAGAAAGAATCATTTTGTGGTATGCAAATATCATCACAAACTAAAAATTTTGTTTTTATTTCTATTTGAGAATCTTCTAAGTTATTGAGAGTTAATTTAAAAGGAATAACCAAATCATTTTTAAATCCATATGTCATGAGAGGAGGGTATGGAATCTTTTGAGGTCCAGGCCAGGTTATGTCAGAAATAACTAAATTAGAATTATTTTTATACTCAAATACAGCAGGCCCTCCAGAATCACCAGCATTTAACCAATACGTATGCCAACCATCTTTTAAGGCAAATTTAAAACCGAGCTCGATTGCTCCAGGTTTATTTATTACATTGTTGTTACCTATAACTGAAAATGAAGAGTATTCGTTTTGAACACTACTTTGAACACTTATACTAAATGTTAGTAGAAGATATAAAAATAATTTAGTTATAGATTTCATAAAGTGAAGGGCGGTTTCCCGCCCTATAGTTATTTTACCTCAATTACACGAGGTTTTTTATGGTCAGGTACTACTCTTTCAAGGTTAACAGTAAGTAAACCATTTTTTATTGCAGCACCTAAAACTTCAAGATCTTCTGCTAAAGTAAATTTTAGCTTGAATGCTCTTTTAGCTATGCCTTTGTGCAATGCCTCTTCAGCAGAATTGTCCTCCTTAGGACCATCATGCTTAATTGTCAGCACTCCATCACACAGCTCAATATCAACATCTTTTTTATCGATGCCTGCTAGAGCAATTTCTATCTTAAACTTAAGCCCATCCTTAAAAATATTATACGGTGGGTAACCAGATTGAGACTCATTAGAAATTCTTTCGAGTCTATCTACGAGTGTTTCAAAACCTAAAACTCGGTTTGAAAACATTGGATCAGTAAAATTTATTAACATAATGTCCTCCTTATAAGCGACTAGTTAATTAATTGCTGGCCTCACCCGAGCACCAACATCACATAATTTATAGATTAGTTTTCAAAAATCAAGTTTTTTTTTGATAAATGTAACTTATACTTCTCAAAATGTTGTTTTTTTTTGAAATAATGAGTAGTATAAGTTACATTATTGTTTATTAAGGATAATATAAATGGGTAAAAATCATAGAGATTTAGAAGTGCTACTAACGGTTAAAAGAAAAGAGGCTGGCATAACTCAAGCTGTTTTAGCAGAAGCTGTGCAGGTATCACGTAAAAGTATCAATGCAATTGAGAATGGGGTTTATATACCCTCTACAGTCTTATCATTAAAGATTGCTACAATATTGAATTGTAAAGTTGAGGACTTATTTAAATTACATGAGGGAACTTTTCCTCTTATGATAAATCAAAGTAAATATGAGCAATAAACTTAAAATATTTTTAACCTTTTCTCTAATCTTTCTAACTAGCTGTGCTACTGGTGGATTCAAGCCAAACGTTGTGCCTAGAGATGCAGCAGGAAAATCTCAAATAGTTCTCTCTGGCACTGTTGTATCAGTCAAAGAGGTTATTATAGAGGGCGATAGGGATGCTGGAACTGCATCGGGCGCTGTAATTGGTGCAATTGTAACAGGATCTGCTGCGAAAAGATCAGCTGACGGTGATGGAGAAACATCTGAGTTAATTGGTGGATTAGTTGGAGGACTGGTTGGTTCAGTTGTTGGAAGTGAAGTAGGAGAGTCACTATCAAGAAAGAAGGGGTTAGAGTTAATAATTCTTCTTGAAAATAATGGAAAAGAAATTTCAGTAGTGCAAGAAATATCAGAAGACCTAAACTATAATTTCCGTAAAGGAGATGAAGTTAGAATTATCAGGTCTGCCGGCAGAACGAGGGTAGTTCCACTTGAATAAGAATTGCCAGAAGTAAACCTTTGGAATAAAGCGCTAGATATCCTATCAAGAAGGGAGCACTCGATTTCGCAATTAAAAAGCAAAATTCAAAAGTTTCAGGATAATGAAGAACAAATTGAAGAGCTGATAAATAAACTCATTGATAAAAATTTGTTATCAGATAAGCGATTTGCTGAATCTCTAATAAAGTCCAAAAGTGAAGCAGGTTATGGCCCAAATTACATAGAACAACTTCTCCAGAAAAATTCAATCTCAAAAAATGATTACGATTTATATTCACTCAATATTGATTGGCATGCTATTTGTAAAAATGTTTCAGAAAGAAAAATTGGTAACAAAAAACTTAATTACGAAGATAAGCAAAAGATTTTGAGATTTTTGTCCTACCGAGGTTTCACTTATGAAATAATAAAAGGGTCAACAAATCTTGATATATGACTTTAGCAACAAAATATAGACCAAAATCTTTTTCAGAAGTAATAGGACAAGATCATGCAGTGGTTGCATTAAGAAATATTATTAAAAATCAAAAAATTCATAACGGTTATATCTTTTCTGGCACAAGAGGAATTGGTAAAACATCGCTTGCTAGACTATTTGCAAAAGCACTAAACTGCCATCAGTATGATTTAGATAACGGCGATGTTTGCAATAACTGTCCTAGCTGCATAGATATACAAAATAATTCTCATTTAGATTTAATAGAAATAGACGCAGCATCAAATAGCAAAGTTGAGGAAATGAGAGAGCTTCTAGACAGCGTTCAATTCAGTCCTTCAAATGGGAAATACAAAATCTATCTCATAGATGAGGTTCATATGCTCTCTAAAAATGCCTGGAATGCTATGCTTAAGACTTTAGAGGAACCCCCTGAACACGTTGTATTTTTAATGGCAACTACAGAGTCAGATAAAATTCCTAAAACAATTATATCGAGATGCTTACAATTTAACTTAAAGATTGTTTCGGATAATTCTATTGCAGAGAATATAAAAAATATTTTTAAAAAAGAAAATATTTCATTTGATGATGGTGCAATAGATTTATTAGTTGAATTAGCTGGCGGATCAATTAGAGACTCAATTACCCTTGCAGATCAGGCTGCTTTTCAATGCAATAACAATATAACTGAGGCAGAGATGTCAAAATTTCATGGCCTAATAGACAAATCATCTGTAGATAAATTATTAAGTGATATTTCAGAAAATAATGTCGAAAATATTATCAACGAACTAAAACGTTTTTATGACCTCGATACAAACTATCAAATTCTTTTTGAGAGAGTTTTAGCTGAATTGCATAAACAAATAATTCAAGAGATGTTAAAAGGAAATGATTCTCAGGACGCTCATTTATATCATCAATTTTTCAATTCTGGATTTAATGAGTCACAAATTTCTGGAAGAACAAGAGAAGCATTTGAAATAAGTGTTTTGAAATGTTTATCATTCAGAGATAACAGAAAAAACTCTACCGAAGAAATTAAAGACGATTCAAAAAAAAAGTCTGAAGACCAATCAATAGAATATTCCAAGAAAAGTAAATCTAAAATACCACAAAAGTCTGAGGAAAAAATTGAAACAGAAGAATCAAAGCAAACAAATGAAGAAAAAAAATTAGATCCTAAAATCTGGTTGGAAACTTTTGAAAGTCTTGATATTGTTGGGCCTACCAGAACTCATTTTGCAAATCTCGAGATAAAAGAATCATCCGATAACAAAGTAATTTTTATTGGAGAGAAGATGTTTGCAAAAAGAATAAAAGAAAATAATATTTCTGAATTAAAAAAATCTCTTGATAATGCAGGTTTTGGTAACCTTGATATAGAAATTGAGGAGATAGATAAAGTAATTGATACACCCTCAAATAACTGGAAGAAAAAAAGAAAAGAACAAATTGAAGATTTTCAAAAAGAGATAATTAACAGCTCTCTAATTAAAAATTTACAAGAAAACTATGACAAGACTTTAAATAAAGAGAAACTAATAATTATTGACCATGAAGAATGACTCTGATCTGTTAAATGAATTAATAAATGCTTTAACTATTTTGCCTGGCGTTGGCATCAAATCTGCGCAAAGGATGGTGTTTAATATACTTGAAAAAAACAGAGATAAAGCCAAAAATTTATCTGATCTATTAAGGTTAGCAACCGAACAAATAAGGAATTGTAACCAATGTAGAAATTTAACTGAGCAAAGCATTTGTAATATATGCAGTGATGAAAAAAGAGATCAAAATATGCTATGTATAGTTGAAAATCCTTCAGATGTACTTGCAATAGAAAATTCAGGAACTTTTAAGGGAAAGTATTTTGTTTTGATGGGCAGACTTTCTCCAATAGATGGCTTAGGGCCTGAAGAATTAGGCATTCCTAAATTAATCCAACAAATTACTAATTCGAATATAAAAGAAATAATAGTTGCAACAAGTCCAACAGTGGAGGGGGACGCAACATCATTCTATATTAGAGATCAGATCACAAAAGAAGAAGTTAAAGTCACTAGAATAGCCTATGGAGTTCCAATGGGAGGGGAATTGGAGTATGTTGATAATACTACTTTAGGTAGAGCTATTCAGGGTAGAAGAGAAATCAAAGAATGAGCATTAAATCTGATAATTGGATTATTGAACAGGCAGAAAAAAATCAGCTCATTAAACCTTTTGAAAAAGAGCAAATTAGAGAAGTTGATAATAAAAAAGTAATCTCCTATGGCGTATCAAGTTATGGTTACGATGTAAGGTGTGCAAATGAATTTAAAATATTCACAAATACATTTTCGTCAGTAGTTGACCCTAAAAATTTTGATGAAAAAAGTTTTGTCGATATACAAGATAGTGAATGTATTATTCCACCCAATTCTTTTGCACTTGCTAGAACGGTGGAATATTTCAAGATACCAAGATCGATACTTACTCTATGTCTTGGAAAATCAACCTATGCTAGATGTGGAATTATTGTAAATGTAACTCCACTAGAGCCTGAATGGGAGGGTCATGTGACGCTAGAGTTTTCAAACACAACTAATTTACCTGCAAAAATTTACGCTAACGAAGGAGTTGCTCAAATGCTTTTTTTTGAATCAGACCAAGTTTGTAAGACTAGCTATAAAGATCGTGGAGGAAAATATCAGGGACAAACAGGTGTCACTCTTCCAAAAACTTAGGTTCGTCTACTAGAGATAGTTTATTAATTTTGCCATTTCTTAACTCTATGAAACTATCAATAATCATAAAATCATACTCCGGTGAAATATAATAAGTTATATCTCCCGCATCATTTGATGTTGCTTTAACTTTAATGCAATTAATATTTCCAAATTTCTTTTTAATAACCTCTTCTCCAACTACCTTATATTCACGTTCAACAATTTTCCCTTCTGTATTTGTAATTACATTTAAGAAAAAGTTATCAACGCCATTTTTAACATTAAGTCGCATTTGGAGATCACTTCCAAGCTGATCCAGCACATTTTCTTCATTTAAAAATGCAAAACCAAGCTCCTGAGATTCAATCTTATTATCTAAGAAAGAGACTTCAAAACTTTTTTCTTTACTACCAGGGACATTATTTTTCACTTTTGTAAAAAGTGTTTTAACTTTATTGTTTTCTAGAACTAGCGAGGATTTTTGTGAATACTCATAAATAAAAAGAGGCCTCAAAACAAATCTAGAAGTAATTTCATTGTCATCGAATTTAAAACTTCTTTTAAGAGTTATATTTCCTGCAGAATAATGTGTGAATTTAAACTTGGCATCCCAGCTCTTAAATTCATCAGATATAAGTGAAAAAGATAAGAATAAGATGAAAAAACGCATTTTAAAGGTTAGATATAGTTTCTGGATAAATTTTATTTTCTAATTTTTTAATTTTCTCTGTTAAAGATTCAATAGTATCATCTGGTTCAATTTCAATACTCTGTTGTCTGATAATTGGCCCAGCATCAAGATCAGAAGTGACATAGTGAATTGTAGTTCCATGAAGTTTATCACCTGCAAGCAAGGCTCTTTCATGTGTATTTAATCCAGGATATTTTGGCAATAGGGAAGGGTGTATATTTATGATTTTTTGTTTCCACTTTTCTACCAGAAAATTACTTAAAATTCTCATATATCCAGCTAAGATGACATAATCAGGGTTTAGTTTTTGCAAATAAACATTGATTTCCTCATCAAATTTTTCTCTAGAATCAAATTTTTTATGATCCAAAATTTTACAATCAACATTAAAGTTCTTTGATATATCAATACCACTTGCATCAGGGTTATTTGTGAAAGTTGATATTACCTTGTAGTTTAATTTTTCCTCATTTTGAAGAATTGATTGAAGATTAGTGCCTGTACCAGAAAAGAAGACAACAATGTTCATTTATTAATTTTTGAAGATGAATTTTTTTTCTGTCTTTGAAACATATCCAATTTCGAACAACTTTGAGTTAATTTTTTTAGCCTTTTCAACATCGTCTCTATCAAGAATTAAACAAAAGCCAATTCCGCAATTAAAGACTTTGTACATCTCATTTCTTGTGATATTTCCGAGTTTCATAATTTCTAAAAAAATCCCTTTTAATTTGCACTTGTCTCTGTCAATAATCATTGTGTAGCTGGAATTAATTCGTGAAAGATTTTCTTCAAGCCCGCCTCCAGTAATATGAGCCATTCCATTGATTTTTAGTTTTTTTGTGAGTTCAAGCACTTCTTTTACATAAATTTTTGTTGGCGTTAGTAGTTTTTTTTGTAATTTTTTATCAGTTTTTTTGCTATTTATTATTTTGTTAATTAGAGAATATCCATTAGAGTGAAAGCCTGAAGAGGGCAGTGCAAGTATTGCATTATTCTTTCTAATTTTTGACCCATCTATAATATTTTTTCTCTCATTAATGCCCATCGCAAACCCAACTAAATCAAAATTATCTTTAGTATAATGATTAGGCATTTCTGCAGTTTCGCCACCAATTAATTCGCAACCAGCCTGATCGCAGCCCTTCAGAATTCCTTTTATAATTTCTTTTCCTTTATTTCTATTAAGTTTTGATACTCCATAGTAATCAAGAAAAGTTAATGGAGTTGCACCACTAACTACCAAGTCATTAACACACATTGCTACTAAATCTATTCCAATAGATGAAAGGTTTTTTTGCTTAAGTGCAAGGGTAATTTTAGTTCCTACTCCATCACAAGCTAGTGCAAACACTGGGTCTTTGTATTTTTTCGGTGGTTTAACATAGCCTGAAAAACTCCCTATATTGCTTAAAACATTTTTTAAATCCCTTTTTTTGGTAAGAGATTTAATATCTTCAATAAATTTTTGCCCTTCATCAATGTTTACTCCTGATGATTTATAATTAATTTTGCCTTTATTCATTTATGGTTAATGTTTGTGTAATGTTTTATTCAAAAATTCTCAAAGTCACTAGAATTATACTTTTTTTTGGACTATCAAGTTCAGTTAATTTGGCTGAAGAAGACAATATAGTTATTAGCTATATTGTTAATTATGAGGAAATATATAGATTAGAGGAAAAAATATATGAGTTAAGTCAAAAGATATTAGATGATTATCAAGTTTCCACGACTAATGAGAAAATAGAATTTAATGCAGAAAAATATTTCATAGGATTTAAAGTAATTCGAATCGATGAAAAAAATTTTCTTGAATTAAAATTTAACAAAAAAAAGATAGAAGAATATCTAAATATAGAAAATTAAATGAATAAAATTACCTCTAGCAATCAATATTTTTTTAATTTTAAGAGAGATCTTAATGCAAGCTTAGATAATTTTTATTTTTCAAAAAAAAATGAAATATTAAAAAATGAATTAGGTTTATTTATTAATGATTCTAATGCACATAATTTATTTATTTCTGGAGACAAAGGGTTAGGAAAGACTTTTTTACTTAACTGCGCACTTAATCACAAGAAATTTAGCGAGCAAAAATGTTTGTATATCGATATTGAAAACCTTAGCAATAATGTAAAAGTCTTTAATGAAATAGATTCTTTTTCAGTTATTTGTATAGACAATATTCATTGCTCTAATAAGGATATAGAAGTAGAGCTTTTCAATCTTGTGAATAAGGCTTTTACCAGCAAGACAAAGCTATTAATCTCTTCTCAACTACACATTACTAAATTAAATCTTTTTCCTGATTTGCTTTCTAGGATTAAACAGATGAGCTGTTTTTCAATTGAACAGATTTCTGATGATGAAGTTGATGATGTAATTGATTTTATGAATACAAAATTGAAACTTTTTTTTTCAAAAGAGCTTATTGAAGATATATCAAAGATCGTAAGAAGAGATATCTCCTCTATTAAAGATTTGTTTGTTGAGATTGAGCAATTTCTTTACTCTGAGAAGAAAAGACCATCGAAAAGAGCAATAATGGGCTTTTTAAAGAAAAGGATTAATCAATAAGAGAACACTCTCTGCAAAGGACATTAATTTCTTTTCTCATTTTACCTTTACTTAACTCTTTTCCATTCACAAATTCAGATATAGCTTCTGTTAGTGAGATTGCAAAATTTAAGCTGTTGCTATTTTTTGCAGGCTTTACATAGTCCACTTTAAAGTCATCAATCTCTAATATGGACTCTGCTGTAAAATTAATAGCATCTTCAAGGGTGCCTATTTCATCAACGAGACCTATTTCAACTGCATCTTCTCCATACCACACTCTTCCTCTAGCAATCTCTAAAACCTTTTCCAGGGGTATATCTCTATCTTTTGAAGTTTGTGTTGTGAAGTTCATGTATGTTTCATCAATATTTGCTTGAAAAGTTTCTATTATTTCTTCAGGCCAGTCTTCTGCCACAGGATTGAAGTCTCCAAATTCAGTAGTTTTATTTGAATCATAATTTAATCCTGCCCACTCAAGAATCTTTTCAAAGGATAAAAGACGCCCATAAACACCTATAGATCCTGTAATAGTATTTTCTTCTGCGTAGATTTTATCTGCCATCGATGAAACCCAGTAGCCACCAGAAGCAGCTAAACTTCCCATTGAAACTACAATTGGAATACCTTTATTCTGTGCTTTTTCAATTTCCCACCTTATATATTCAGATGCAACAACTGAGCCGCCTGGTGAATTTACTCTCAACACAATTGCTTTTGTATTTTCATTTTCATGAGCAGCTTTTAACATTTTTACTAGCCCATCAGAGCCAGCAATACCTAGCTGTACCGGTCCTGTAGTAATAGCACCTTCTACAGTAATTACCTTTATTACATTTTTTGATTTAGATTTTTTTGCCTTTTCAAATGTCTTCAAATAATCCCTATAGTAAATTGCATTTAGCTCGTCTTCGTCATCTTCTGCAGCCCCAAACTTTTCCAGCATTCTGTCATTAAAGTCATCCTCTTCCTCTTGATAATCAATGATATTCCACTCAAGGTTGGCATTTTCAAAAGAAACATTTCCTGCTATTAAATCTTTATATGACTCATCTGCATACCATTGGAGATCTACATCTCTTGTTTCTTTAACAAAATTTTTATACGCATTCCAAAATCTGTCTATGTAGTATGAATTATCCTTTTGCTCTTGGCTCATATTTGATCTTGTCCAGTCTTCAGGCCCTGTCTTCCAATCTCCTGCTGTAAAAACTCTCGGAGTTAAAAGAAATTTTTCGAAAAAATCCTTTTGATACAATCTTGTAGACGTAAAGCCATCGAGTGCAAATGCAGAGTATTTGCTAGCGCTTATTTCAGTTGCACCGGATGAAAGCAAATAAGACGTATCTCCATAAATCGATAGTGACTCAGCTCTAATTATTATTTCTTTGCCTGCCTGAGCAGCTTCTTTTATCTTTTTAGCCAAAGGTATTGCATAAGCAGAGCTAATTTGTAGTCCAGATGGATCAAAAATCATACCCGAAACCTTTTCGTCTTCTTTAAACTTCTCAAAAAAATCTACTAGATGTTTAAATTCATATGTAATGACTTCTTCATCGCCCAAAAATGAAGTGAATTGATCTTGTGATTTGGGGATTTGTTGATCAACAACTATTCCGTCTGGACTAAAAACTACAACCTTTCCATCTGCTTTTGGCTTAGTCTCATTATCAAAAAGTGGATCTAAAATGCTTATAAGAATTGCAGCAACGACAAATAAAAAGATTGAAGTTGCTAAGGTAAAGCGTATTGCTTTCCAAAAGAAATCTCTTCCAACTCTTATAAAATACCAAATATTACCTAGGAAATTTCCTAGCCTAGAAAACGCTCCGATATCATTTTTTTTCTTAGTTTTTGCCATATCTATTTATATATTACTTTTATCAATGAAATAAAGTTTCATTTTTATTAAATAAATGTATCATTTATAAAATTTTTTCAGATGAGGATTTTAGCAATCTTAAGTTTATTTTTTCTAGCTTCTTGTGAGAGGCCGGATTTAGAATTTACAAACTCCAAACCAAAACATTCATATATGCTTAATGATCAGTTAATTTTTCTGAATTTCTGGGCAGATTGGTGCGCCCCATGCATAAAAGAGTTTCCTTATTTTAACGAATTAGACAAAAACCCAAATGTAACAGTAATCGGATTTCATTTTGATCAGTTTGATGTTCTTGAAGACGAAGTTGTAGAGGGGTTTATAAAAAAATTTAATATTCAATTTTTAAATTTAAAAACTGACCCAAGAGATATTTGGGGTGTTGATATACCTAACAGCGTACCAACAATTCTAATAATCAAAAACAATTCAATATTAAAGACCATTACGACCCCCCAAACGCTTGAGACATTAGAGAGCCTTGTTCAAGATCTTAGCTAACTTTTGATTTCACTTTACCTTTTGAAAATAGAGTTTGAATTTCTTCACCTTTTTTTAATCTTTTTGCATCTTTAATTACTCTGTTTTTTTCATCAGTAGTAATTGAATAGCCTCTTTTTAAAACTCCCTTAGGATCAAGAGCATGAATTTTTTCTTGAATTAACTTAAGTTTTGAATTTGAGCCACTCACTATTGTGAGGAGTTGATGGTTTAGATTTGTCTTTAGAACATTTAAAGCATTAGAAATTTTTACTAACCTTGATTTAGGAGACACATTATTTAGCTCGGCAAATTTAATATCTATTAAATTAATTCTTTTGGTTAAAAAATTTTTGATGGCTAGTTCTATTCTTTCGTGTTGCTCATCAAGTCTAAGTTGCTGTTCGTTAAGTTTTTGCTTTGGAGTTCTTAGTTGTTTTTTAAGAAAATTAAGAGACTGAGTCTTTTCTTTAATTTTAGTAATTATATTTCTGTGAAGAACTAATTTAGCATTTTCAAAATATTCCAGAATGCGACTAGAACCCTCTGATATTATTTCTGCAGCTGCTGTGGGAGTTGCTGCCCTGTAGTTTGAAACAAAATCAGTAAGAGTAAAATCTGTCTCATGACCAACTCCACTTATTATAGGTGTCTTCATTTGTGCTATGTATCTGCATACCTCTTCATTATTGAAAGACCAAAGATCTTCTATCGATCCTCCTCCTCTACATATGATTGCTGCATCAATATTATTTTTTGAATACTGAGTTTCAATTAATTTCAATGATTGAAGTATAGAATTTGGAGATTGTTCTCCTTGGACTATAGTTGGAGCAATCAAGATTTCTGTGTGAGGAGACCGTCTTTGTAGAGTTGATATCACATCTCTTATTGCTGCTCCTTTCGATGATGTAATAATTGCAATTTTGTTATTTATTTCAGGAAGCTGTTCACTATTTTTTATTTCAAATAATCCTTCAGAATTTAGCTTATTTTTGAGAAGCTCGAATTTTCTCATTAATTCACCAAATCCAGCAAGCTCCATTTGCCTAACTGTCATTTGGTAACTTCCTGTTCGTTTATAAACAGAAAGTTTTCCAAAGAGGATTAACTGATCACCTTCTTTCGGTTCATTTAGAACTTTATTGTTATCACCTTTAAACATCACACATCTTAAAACAGCCTCAGAGTCTTTTATAGAAAAGTACCAGTGTCCCGATGGATAGGCTTTAAAACCTGAGATTTCGCCAGAGACCCAAAGAGGTGGAATGTCTCTTAAAAAATCATCAGCCGTTTGGTTTACTTCTGATACGCTGAGAATATCTCTAGAGTTTGAATTAAGATTTTCTGTGTAGTCTTCCATAAGAATTTATTATATTCTATTGCTTTCTGCGAGTTTAGCTCAGTTGGTTAGAGCACCTGCCTTACAAGCAGGGGGTCGTAGGTTCGAATCCTACAACTCGCACCAATCATTTTTTATGAGTATTGATATAAATAAGTTCTTGGATTTCCATAAGGAAAATGGAGGCACTGGTAAGCTGTTTAACTTTGAGTTTAAAGAGCACAAGGAGGGTTTTCTAGAATTATCTGGGGAGTTTAATGAATTATGCTTAAATCCTGATGGATCAGTCCAGGGTGGAATGATGACATCAATGCTTGATGACGTGACAGCATTGCTGTTAATTTATGAGTCAGGAGGGACTTTATATCCTAGCTCGACCGATTTACATACACTCCATCACAGACCTCTTTTTAAAGGAGAGGTAACTGCTAGAGCAATACTTATGAAAAAAGGCAAGAATATAGCGACTGTAAGAGGGGAGCTTCTTAATAAAGATGGTAAGTTGGTCACAACACTTGTTCATACCGTATTTCTTATAGACAGGGAAAATAGGTTCTAAAAAAAAGCCCGCTTTCGCGGGCTTTAAAGGTCTAAAGTTAATTTAACCTTTTTGTACTCCGGAATCTCTCATAGCTGCATACCAGATAACTAATCCAAATAGGAATTTGTTAACAAGGTCAGCTAAGTTATAGATAATGTTTAGAGCGTTAGCATCTACGCCACCACCTAAATAACCAAGGAAATAACCTAAAGGATAGATAGCCCACCCAACTGTTACAATCCATTTGATTCCATTAAATGCAAATGTGAGGTTTTCGTTTCCTGCAGCATCTTTAATTTGAGCTGCTTCACCTGCAAAGACGTAGTAGATAATAAATATCCAACCTAACATCCCCACAACAAAACCTACTGTTGCGTCAATTATTCCAGCTTCACCAAGATATCCTCCTAAAAGCATAACTAGTGATGCAATAAATAATTTCCAAAATACTCCAAGACTTACTGCAACAACTGCTGCAAGAATTAGATAAAACTCTACAATCTGCATAGGAACAGTAATCAACCAATCGATATATCTATATACTGTTGGAGATTCACCTGTTGCTACCCAAACATCTCTCATGTACATGTAGTGCCAGAAGGCAACAAAACACACGAGCGCTGCGACTGTCAAGGAAGTTTGCCATGAAGCTTTAACTGTACTTCTTTCTACGAAGAAGAAAAGTGCTCCCGCAGCCATAACAGCTGTAGCAATCCAAAAGGATATCCCGACAAAATCGTCTTGTGCTAGAAAATAATCCATAATTTCCCCCGTTAAGTAAATTTACGTTAACGCGTACATTTTAGTGGCTCTAAAACTAAAATACAACTTTATTTACCCTCAAAAAGTTGTATTAAAAGTATATTTGTAACAAAATCTAACACTTGCGGTCCGGTAGTTCAGCTGGTTAGAATGCCTGCCTGTCACGCAGGAGGTCGAGGGTTCGAGTCCCTTCCGGATCGCCATTGCAATTATGTTTGTTGATATAGCTTTACAATTTATCCTCGCAACAATTATTGGTTCAATATGGGCAGCACCCTTTGTGATAACTCCAGCAGCGAGAAGGACTCTTGATAAAGAGGCATTAAAGTTTTTTTTGAGATCCTTTTTTTTCCGACTAAATCTTTTTTTAATAGTATTTTTAGTCCAGTATTTAGGTATATTTTATTTTTTTAAATTAGGAACTTACGAGCTGTTTTTTTCGAATTATGAAACATTGATTGCATGTATCATGATAGTGACTATTTTTCTTAATTTATTTATTTCCCTATTACTTTCCAGCATAGATCAACTTAAAAATAGAGTTCTATTCAATATCTTTCATTTATTAAGTGTAGTGATTTTAATTGGTAATTCTTTCGCTGCTACTTATTTGCTTGTTCAAAAATTTTTACTAATTTGAAGAAAGAAAATCTTCCCACAAAAATTTGTCCAATTTGTAAAAAGGATTTTTCTTGGAGAAAAAAATGGAGCAGAGACTGGCAAAATGTGATTTACTGTAGTGAGCGTTGTAGAAGGTCAAAAAATGAGCTTAAAAAATAACTTTTTTTACCTGGTATTATTTGCTGCATATATTCCACTACTATTTCTTGGCATAACTGATCTCGATGAAGGGGCGTTTAGCTCTACCTCTTTACAGATGCTGCGAGAAAAGCAATTTCTTATTCCTTACCTTGGAGATGAACTTAGATTAGAAAAACCAATTTTGACTTATATTTTTCAATGCATTTCTATTTTCGTATTTGGTATATCTGAGTTTTCATTGAGGCTGCCTTCTATGGTTGCAACTTTTATCTGGGGCTTTGTTTTTTCTAAATTTATTTTTAGCTTTAATAATGATTTTAAAACAACATCAGTTTTAAACATTTTTTTATTACTCCCTGGAATATTTCTTATGAGTTCAGTAGCAACAGCTGATGCTTTTTTGAACCTTTTTATAACTTTAGCAATGATTAATATTTACCGTTTTTGTGAAAATGAGAATAACGAGGAATTAATAAGATGTTCTGTTTGGATTGGATTAGGTTTTCTTACCAAAGGTTTAACAATTATTGCCATTTGTGGAGCTGTATTTGTAATTTTTTCAATAATTACAAAAAAATTTAATACATTTTTAGGTGCAATTTTAAGCATCAAGCCTTGGCTTATTTTTTTAACAATTACATTGCCATGGCTTTCTTATGTGTATCTAAAAATCGGTCTTGAGCCATTAAGTTATATGTTCCTTGGTCAATCTTTTGGGAGGTATACAACAGCTTTCGAAAGTCATGATGGAATGTTTTATTATTACTTTATAGTTTTGCCATTCGTGACACTTACTTTTTTCCCTGATTTCGTAAGGTCTTTATTTAAAATAAATTTCAAAGATAATTTAGAAAAGTTTCTTTTCACTTGGTTAGCTTTTGTTTTTATCTTTTTTTCCTTTTCTACTACAAAGTTGCCACATTATTTAATCTATGGTTTGGTCCCTATTGTATTTTTTCTACAAAAAATTTTTTTAATTGATCAGGAAAGAGCACCAACTATCTTAGAAAACATATATCAATTATTAATATGGCTCATGACCCTGGGTATTCCATACGCCCTTAGTTCATTTCTACCACAAAATAATTTTGATATTTCACTAAGTGTCTTTGAAGATATATTTAATAAAAACTTATATTTATTAATAGTTAGCTTAATAATTTTATTTCTAGTTTTGTTAATAATTTTACGTGTTGAAGTTAATTTTTTGAAAAAGATTTCTGCTTCTTTTTTTCTTCTAATTCTTTCAGTTCAAATTCTCCCTCTGATTATTGATTTGCAACAAAAAGACTTAAGAGAACTTGGAAAAAAATATGTAAATACAAATGAAAAAATCCTAGCTTATAAAATTAACAAACCAAGCTTTTCCTTTTATGCAAATGTTAACTATTACAGAGGATTAGAGCCAAATGTAATTATTCTTACAAGAGTAGATAAATTGAAATTTTTGGAAAATGAATATGAAATCCTTGATACCCAAGGAAATTATCTTTTAATTAAAATTACGGATGAGTAAATTACATATATTTATTGCAGGAATAATAATTTTTTGTTTAAGCCTTATACTTAAAATTTTTCAAGATTTAGAGTCAAAAATTGTAATTTTTTTCAATCAATTTCTTTTTGATTTAAATTTCTTTTCCTTTTTAACTGAGATAGGAAACGGTTTTTTTGCAACAGCATTATTGGTGCCCAGTCTTTCACTTTTATCTTCAAAATTAAAAATCAACTATGTGCCTGTGCAGCTTATGATAGTGCCTGCTCTATGTATTGGTTTAGATGTTCAATTTTTGAAATATATTTTATCTTTTGAAAGACCTGCAAGCATATTTACTGATGAGATAATTTTTCTTGAACCAATTTTCATAGCTGGAAGTTTTCCAAGCGGACATGCAGCGACTGTTTTGTCCGTAATTTTAATTTGGTTATCATTTGCTCTAAAAGATTTAAAATCAAAAGAAAGTAAAATTATCTTCTCTTTTTTTATTTTAGTAGCACTCTCTGTGGCATTAAGTAGAGTTATCATCGGCGCTCATTGGCTCTCCGATGTTCTTGGAAGTTTAGCTTTGGTACTAATGGTCATTGCAATTTTCAAAATAAATTTTATTAAAGCGTTTGTTGAGAAATCAATTTTTTTGAAATACTTTTCATTTGTGCTCATTGGTCTATCATGGGCCGGTATATTATTTTTTGATATTTCTGATTATTTATAATGAATGCAGATATTCTTTTTACATTATGGCTGAGTGATTTCAAATCGTTTGAATCGTTTTTTCAAATTATTTCTACAAGATTATTTTCATTTTCCCTGCTATTTTTATTCTCAATTTATTTTTTTTTTAAAAAAAAGTTTTGGGTTTTTGTTTTCATCATTTTAGCTATTCTAATAGGCGATTTTCTGGGAGCTTTGTTAAAAGAAATATTATCAGAGGAAAGGCCTTGTTTCGGAGCTAATGGAGAATTTCTTATTGGTGAGGGTATTTTAGAAAGCCTTTGTGGGGATCAGAAAACTGGCATGCCTTCAAATCATGCTTTGAATTTTTTCTTATTTACAAGCTTGTTCTTTTTAATAGAGAGAAATCTGTTAATAACTTCTATTTTAATTTTAATATCAATTTTGGTAGGTCTTTCAAGAGTATTTCTGATAAAACATTTTCTTAGCCAAGTTATAATAGGTACAGCCCTTGGATTAATTTTTGGCATTTTATTTTATGAAATTTATAAAAGGACAATAAAGAAGTGGACGTTTCAATAATATCACCTGTATTTAATGAAAAAGACAATCTTGAGCCATTCATAAAACAAGTCAGTGATGCATTAAGTAATGAAGCATGGACTTGGGAATTAATATTGGTAGATGATGGTAGTGAAGATGGCTCATTGAATTTGTTACAAAAACTCTCTAAATCGCAAAAAAATTTAAGAATTATATCTTTATCGAAAAACTTTGGACAAACATCAGCAATACAGGCTGGTTTCGACAATGCTTCAGGAAAATATTTAGTGACGCTTGATAGCGATCTTCAAAATGATCCAAAAGATATTCCAAATTTGCTTCATAAATTAATTAATGAAAATTTAGATCTAGTTGTTGGGTGGAGAAAAGACAGAAAAGATAATTTTTTATTTAGAAATCTACCATCTTACATTGCAAACAAGCTAATCGGAGCCATAACTGGTGTAAAGCTCAATGATTATGGGTGTAGTCTTAAAGCCTACAATGCAAAAATTTTACGAGAGGTGAAGCTTTATGGTGAAATGCATAGATTTATTCCAGCATGGATGGCAACAAAAGTTTCTGCCAAAAAAATTGATGAATTAGTTGTCGACCACCATCCAAGAATTGCGGGAGAATCAAAATACGGGATTTCTAGAACCTTTAGAGTTTTTTTAGATCTTATTTCTGTTTATTTCTTTATGAGATTTTTTAGTAGACCAGGTCATTTTTTTGGATTTCTTGGTTTGTTAATGACTTTTGTAGGAGTCGCTATTCTTAGTTATTTAATCTTTATTAAATTTGTTTACTCTATGGACATAGGCGATAGACCGCTTCTAATTGCTGGAACAATTTTTACAGTTGTTGGTGTTCAGTTCATAAGCTTGGGAGTGATAGGTGAGATTTTAAGTAGAACTTATTATGCTTCAAGCAAAGAAAGATCTTATCTAGTCAAATGGGATTCAAAGGATTAACCTTAAAAATCAGATTTTGTTAAATCTGAATTTAAGGCATAGTTAAAACCAGTTTTAGTCTTAATATTTTTCTTGGAAATTTCTAAATCAGTAAGATCGAGAACATCTTTATCGAATTCATAAATTGGTTCAATGTCGCTATTAACAGCTAACTCAAAATTTTTCTCTCTTAATTTTAAAGTAGCTTCTCGCTTCTTTTTCCATGCTTTCAGTTCTTTCTCTGTAAACCTTCTTTGAAGAAGTTCCTCTGTTAGGCTTGAAGATATTAATGCAGAGGTAGCATTATTTCCTCCAAAGCCTTTTGAATTTAAGAAGGCAATATCTTTTTGAGAGCTAAATTCTTTATTATCTAAAAAAAAGTCTAGATTATCTTTAAAAACATCATCAGCAAGCTTTGGTATCGTACAAATTCCTGTTAGTTTTTGACTTTCTAGGGCTCCTAAACCGCACCAAATTTGATCCATGCCAGCAGTCCCCATGGTATGTCCTAATTTAGATTTTACAGATGTAACTGGTAAATTTTGGATTCCAAATTCTTTTGCAAATGTTGAAATAATATGAGATTCAGTAATTCTATTTAAAGGAGTTCCTGTTCCATGAGCAAGAAAACAACTTTTTTCTTGAAGAGTCTTTGACCCAAATACAGTTTCGATATCTTTGAATGTTTTGCCTACTGAAAAATAATTTCCTGCCCCAGGACCGGAAATAGATTTTTTATTTCCGTCAGCATTAATATTTACATTTAAAAAGCAACCTCTGATATTCGCACCTACTTCTAAAGCAAGTCTATCACTCATAAGAATAGCAAAGCCCGCAGATTCACCACAAACCATGCCCATGTTGTCGCCAAATGGCCTGCAAAATTTTGTGTAATCCAGATCATCTCCTTCACCAAGTAGTTGCTGTAGATTAGTCATTCTCTCATCAGTCGCCATAGCTCCCATTGCACTAAAACCAATATAAGCAGGAGGGCCTAAAATTGCTTCGGCTGCTCCTACAATAACCAATTCACTCTTGCCACTCTTAATAAGTTCAACACCTGCATTAAGGTTATAAAGAGAAGTTGCACATGCACCTATAAAATGTCCGGTAATTCCTAAACTTCCAGTCACGTAAGCATTTATAAAATCTGCAGTCATTTCAGGAAGAGTAAAAGAAATGTGTTTAGATGAAGCTCTTTTGCCCATTGGATAAGATGCAAAAAGACCATCACCTGAATATCTGTCCATATTCATCACAGCGCATCCAGCAAAGCACCCAACCTTATCTCTCCCATAAGTATCAATTTCCTTTCGTAAATCGAAACCTGCATCTGACATTGCATCAGTGAAACCAACAATAGACATACCTAGAGCTTTTGGATGTTGTCTTGAAGCATAATGAGTAACAGGGTCTAATCTGTATGGTAATTGTCCACAAGCATTTGCAGGCATCTCATAGTCGTAACTCCAAAAAGTATTCCGAAAAAACTCATAGTCTAATTTTCTCATTAAAGTGTTTTCTAAAACTTCATTTTCTTTACTAAGGATTAGCTGTTCAATTTCTGGAGCCTCTGTTGTCTCATCAATTAAACCGCATAAGGTTAAAACTGATTTTAAATAATTAAATTTATTTTGTTCGGATTCAAGATCATAGATCATCCTTGAATAACTAAGGTTATGAGAACCTCTACCTGCAGGTGTAAGGCCTCCAAAACCAACTAGACACGGGATAGGTTTAGCCATTTATTCTTTTCTCCATTGACTTTACTGTATTTAGAATAAGTGAATTAATTGTCATAGGTCCAACTCCACCTGGAACAGGAGTATAAGCAGAGACAATTTTTTCAATCCCTTCCATATCAACATCTCCACAGTTTAGTTCAGGATGATATCCAGCATCAATTAAAATTGAGTCTTTCTTTAAATTATTAGCCTTAATAAATTTTGGTTTGCCAACAGCTGCAACAACGATATCGCCCATTGATATCAATTCGTTTAAGTTCTTAGTTTTGGAATGTGCAGTCAATACAGTTGCATTTGAGTTTAACAACATTGCCGACATCGGCTTCCCTAAAATTTGACTTCTTCCCACCACAATTGCCAACTTTCCAGTGCAATCTACTTTATAAGCATCAAGGAGCCTCATAATTCCAAAAGGCGTGCATGAATGAAACGCCTCAATACCCATAGCCATATTGCCATAGCCTTGTGTATTGACACCATCAACGTCTTTATCAAGCCGAATTTCATTGAAGCACTTCATTTCATCAACTTGTTTGGGAACAGGATGCTGCAATAAAATTCCATCAACATTTGCATTTTTGTTTAGCTCTCTTATGAGACCTAAAACATCTTCGGTAGACGAAGATTCAGGAAGTTTAAAAGATTTTGATTCTAGACCCAGTCGATGGCAAGTTTTTTCTTTCATAGAAACATATGTTTCCGAGGCTTTATCATCTCCAACAAGTATTGCTGCAAGAAATGGACTTCTACCCGCTTGAGCTTTTAAGTTTTCAACCTTATTTTTAATCTCTAAATTGCTTTTTTCTGCAACTTTTTTTCCATCTAATATAATCATTTATCTGTTAAATATTTGCTTGAAGTTAGCAAACATAGTTTATATGATTTCCTTTTCGGGGCATAGCGCAGTCTGGTAGCGCACCTGGTTTGGGACCAGGTGGTCGCAGGTTCAAATCCTGCTGCCCCGACCATTAACTAATCAATTGCAGTTTTAGCAGGTACAGCTGGAGAAGACTTAAATGTAGAGACCGTCACTGATGGTGGAACAACTGGTCAAGGAGTATTGGTTGCGGTCATTGATGATGGATTAGAAATAGCTCATGAGGATTTAGTAGATAACATCGTTACGGGTTCATATGATTTTTTAAATTCTGATGAAGATCCACTATATGAAAAAAATGATGGTTCTCATGGAAATGCTGTGGCTGGAATTATTGCAGCAAAAGGCTTTAATGGTATTGGAGTAAGAGGAGTGGCATATAATGCTTCCCTTATTGGATATAATTATCTTGAGAATTCAACTTATGAAAATCAAATTAAATCTTGGGGAACAGAACCACCAATACCAGTAAATGTAGACATTTATAACATGAGTTATGGCAGGGGTTACGGGGGAGAGGCAGAAAAATATACTTTTGCAGATTACCTAGAAGCTTCATTAGAGGATGCACTTATTTACGGTGTAGAGAACTTACGAGGAGGAAAGGGTGCAATATATGTTCAATCAGCAGGAAATGGTTTTAATGATTATCCAGCTGAAAATTCTGGAGTAAACTGTGGCACAAAATTGACATGCACTTCCATTGCAATTGATGACAATCAAAGTGTTCCACACATAATTCAAGTTTCTTCATTAAATGCAAACGGTCTGAGATCCACTTATTCAACTACAGGTCCATCGGTTTGGGTTGCGGGGTTTGGTGGAGAATACGGCACAATGACACCTGCTGTAATGACAACAGATGATACAGGTTGTGAAAAAGGATATGTAGGAGGCTCAACTGGTAGTCCTGCAAATGCTTTTGAAAGCACAGATGGACATCCTGAAAATCCAAATTGTAATTACACTTCAACATTTAATGGGACATCAGCAGCAGCCCCAACTGTTGCGGGCGTAATTGCATTGATGTTGGAAGCAAACCCAAACCTAACTTGGAGAGCTGTTAAACATATCCTCGCAACAACTTCGCAAAAAGTTGATCTTAATCAAACTTATACTCAACAAGATACTGTTCAATATCAGTGGACAACTAATGCTGCTGGGTATTCTCATCATCATTGGTATGGCTTTGGAAAAATAGATGGTGCTGCTGCCGTTTCTCTAGCTCAAACATTTAACTCTGAAGATTTAGGAAGTTTTTTCACAACTGATTACACTACTCCAGACGAGACATTCTCAATTCCTGATGAAGGTACAGTTACACAAACTATTTCTTTAACTAAACCTGAAAATGGTTCAGGAATAGTTGAGTTTGTGAGAGTTAGTTTTTCTTTTACTCATACAATTGCAAACTCGGTTGGAATAAGAGTTCAATCACCATCTGGAACATATATTCCAATTCTTCAGCCGTATACAAATTTAGCTAGCAGCCCTTCAAACTATACTGTTGATATTGGGGCTGCAGGTTTTTATGGAGAAAATATGGAAGGGGTCTGGACAGTAGAGTTTCGGGATTATGTGGGTGATTCTTCTTCTGGCACTGCAAAATGGGGAATAGAAGTTTATTCAAATTAGCATGAAAGTATTGTTTAAGTTTATTACTTTAATTTTAATGATGGACTTATCTGCTGAACAAATTGATATTAAAGAAATATCAGAAAACCTTGAGAAGAGTAAAAATCGACCATCAATTGAAAGCAGATATAAGTTTTTTTATAACTCCATAGCACTGAATAATGCTCTTTTGCCAAACCCTTCACTGCTGGGAGTAAAAAGTATTGGTTCTTATACGTATGAACTAGATAAATCTGTCCTAGAAGAATTTATTGATACGTCTATTAAAGCAGAGAAACTTTATGTAGTTGAGGACTTTGACCGTTCAATTAAATTTACTGATGGAAAGCTCATAATAAAGTTTTCAGAAAGTCAGAATTTAGAGGAATTTGCAAATAATAATTCTTTAGAATTAACTTCTGATTTTTCAGCTATTAATACAGGTGTTTTTAAGGTACAAGACTTTTCTCAGATAGAAAAAACAATCCTTAATTTACAAGCGCAAAAAAATATTAAGGAAATTGAGCTAAATACATTAAACCCACAAATACAAAAGAGATAGATTTTGGTCTCGATGAGTATTTTAGTAGATTAAAGAACTTTAGTTAATTAGAATACTTACCTTAGCGCCAGTAGCTCAGCTGGATAGAGCAGTAGCCTTCTAAGCTATTGGTCGGGGGTTCGAATCCTCCCTGGCGCGCCACTAAATCCCTATAGATTTATATGACTCAATAAGCTTTTTGATTGAATAAATATAAGCTGTTGTTCTAAGAGAAGGGTAGTCATTCTCATTCCAAATTTCACTCATGTTTTCATATGCCTCAAACATCATATCCTCAAGTCCTGAGCGAACTAAATCTAGTTCTGTTCTGCCCTTGCTTAATAGTAATTTTTTGTTTGAAGGTATTCTGGATCCTGTAGAGCTTTCAATTAAATTTATAAGAGAGGCATTCTCATATTCTTTTCTTCTTTTTTCCATTCTTCCAAATCTCATATGTGAAAGATTCCGTACCCACTCAAAATAACTTACTGCTACTCCTCCAGCATTTGCATATAAATCAGGAATAATCAAAACCCCTCTTTCATTAAGATAGTGATCTGCTCGTGAAGTTAATGGCCCATTAGCTGCTTCACAAATTACTTTAGCTTTAATTTGTTCTTGATTTTGCTCTGTGACAGTACCCTCTGTTGCTGCAGGGATAAAAATATCACAATCAGAAGCAAATACTTCTTCCTTTGTTTTTATATCTTCTCCAAATGGACAGTCTTTTACATCACCTGAATTGTCTAGCCAGTCTTTAATGCCTTGCACATTTAGACCTTTGGTATTATGGAAGGAAACATCTTTTTCTATTATTCCAACAATTTTTGAACCGTGTTCATTTAAAGCTCTAGCTGCGAAAAAACCTACTTTTCCAAGACCTTCGATTATGATTTTTTGACTTTTTAAGGGACCTTTGATTTTTGTTTTTTTCACATCTGCAGAATTAAAAAATGCCCTTAGTGCAAAAAATATTCCTCTTCCAGTTGCTTCAGTTCTTCCATCGACACCGCCCATATTCTCTGGTTTGCCAGTAACACATGCAAAAGCATTAATGTCATGAGGGTTGAGTCTTTTATATTCATCAGCTATCCACGCCATTTCTTTTTTTCCAGTTCCCATGTCAGGAGCAGGAACATTTAAACTTGGAGAAATAAGCCCTCTTTTAACTAGTTCTTCTGTAAATCTTCTTGTAATTTTTTCTAAATCTTCATCAGAATATTTTGACGGATCAATTTTTAAACCTCCTTTTGAACCTCCAAAAGGGACATCAATTACTGCATTTTTAAAAGTCATTAAAGCAGCCATAGCTTCAACTTCTGAAGCGCTCACAGCAGGACTATATCTGATTCCTCCTTTGACAGGCTCAAGATGTTCAGAATGCACTGCTCGCCAACCAGTAAATACTTTAATTCCCTTATCTAACTTAACTCCGAATCTTATAGTATGTGTGCTGTTGCAAGATTTAATTTGATTTGCAAGTCCTTTATCTATATCAAGAATTTCGATTGCATTGTTAAACATTTTCGAAATACTTTTTAGAAATAAATTATCTGATGACATATACTTACCCCCTTCAACGCATAATGATATAATTTTTTTTCCGAAATATCATAAAAATATGGTGGGCGTAGCTCAGTTGGTTAGAGCGCCGGTTTGTGGCACCGGAGGTCGAGGGTTCAACCCCCTTCGTCCACCCCATTAACCAAGAAGATTTAAATCAAGTTTTTGGTTATTTACGTCAAGTTCTTTAATATTTGTTATGAGTTTTTCACTTTTTTAGCTAAATTATTGATTTTTTACTAAAGTTCCCTATATTTTAAGTATGTTTAAAAATAATTTAGTACCAATGGTCGTTGAACAAACTTCCAGAGGAGAAAGAGCCTTTGATATTTTTTCAAGACTACTTAAAGATAGAATAATATTTATTGTAGGCGGTATAGATGACTATGTTGCCAATTTAGTTGTTGCCCAACTTCTTTTTTTAGAGTCCGAAGACCCAAAAAAAGATATCTTTATGTACATAAATTCACCTGGAGGGGTCATTACTTCAGGGCTGTCAATATTAGATACTATGAATTATTTAAAGTGTGATGTTTCAACAGTTTGCTTTGGACAGGCGGCGAGTATGGGGGCAGTTCTTCTTTCATGTGGGGCTAAGGGAAAAAGATTCGCATTACCGAATAGCAGAGTAATGATCCATCAGCCACTTGGTGGAGCAAGGGGTCAAGCAACAGATATAGAAATACAGGCAAAAGAAATACTTACCCTCAAAGAGAAATTAAATAAAATTCTTGCAGAAAAAACTAATCAATCGCTTAAAAAAATTGCTTCTGATACAGAGAGAGATTATTTTATGAACGCTGAAGAAGCAGTTAAATATGGTCTTGTTGATGAAGTCTTAACTGAGAGAAAGTAAAAATGGAAAAAGACAAATCAAAATTAAATTGCTCATTTTGTGGTAAATCTCAATCAAAAGTAAAAAAACTAATTGCCGGCCCTAATACATACATTTGTAATGAATGCGTAGATCTTTGCAATGACATACTTGACGTTGAGGAGAAAGAGAAAAAGGTCGATGACTTTTCTATCAATAAACCCAGAGAAATTTTTGACTACCTTGATGAGATTATAGTCGGACAAGATGATGCAAAGAAAAAATTATCTGTTGCTGTATACAATCACTATAAAAGAATATCCTCAAAAGATAATGGGGACGGAGTTGAAGTCCAAAAAAGTAATGTTCTTTTGTTAGGTCCAACAGGAAGTGGAAAAACACTTCTAGCACAAACTCTTGCTAAATATTTAGATGTGCCATTTGCAATAGCTGACGCGACATCCTTAACAGAAGCAGGTTATGTCGGGGAAGATGTTGAAAATATAATACAGAAGCTTCTTCAAAACGCTGAATATGATGTCGAAAAAGCACAGAGGGGCATTGTTTACATAGATGAAATAGATAAAATTTCAAAGAAAGGTGAGAACGTCTCTATTACAAGAGATGTTTCAGGGGAGGGAGTTCAGCAAGCGCTATTAAAAATTATTGAAGGTTCGATTGCATCTATTCCACCTCAAGGAGGAAGAAAGCATCCACAACAGGAGTTCTTGCAAGTAGATACAAAGGATATCTTATTTATTTGTGGAGGAGCATTTAATGGATTAGAGGAACAAATCCAAAAAAGAGTCTCTGACAATACAATAGGTTTCAACTCAAATATTCAAAAACTTTCTGATGAAGTAAAGGGATCACTTTTCAAAGAGGCTAAATCACAAGATCTAAATAAATATGGTCTTATTCCAGAATTTATTGGTAGGTTCCCAGTTGTAGCCGCTCTTGAAGAATTATCTGAGAGTGAGCTAGTAAAAGTTATGTCTGAAACAAAAAATTCAATCACTGATCAATTTAAATATCTTTTCAAGTTAGACAACATAACTTTGGAATTTACCGATGGTGCATTCAAACAAATTGCAAGAGAAGCAAAAGCTAGCGCATCAGGAGCCAGAGCTTTAAGAGCAATCTTTGAGGAGATTTTGCAAGATTCAATGTTTAATTTCCCTTCAGAAAAAAATATAGAGAAAGTTGTTGTGGATGAAAATGTTGTGAAAAACAAAGAGCAACCTCTAAAACTTCTCAGAAAAAAAATTGCTAACTAAATGGCAGCTGAAGATTTAAAATTAAAATTAAAAATGCCAATGATTCCATTAAGGGATGTTGTTATTTTTCCAAATACAGTTTCTACCTTGTTTGTTGGAAGAGAAAAATCGATTTTTTCTTTAGAGGATGCATTGAGAACAAACAAAAAAATCTTTCTTGTAGCCCAAAAATCACCTGGAAATGAATCTCCACAATTAAAAGATTTACCAGAAATAGGAACAATATCCACTCTTCTTCAAATGATAAAATTACCTGATGGCACCGTGAAAATTCTTGTTGAGGGACTTCAAAGAGCAAAGCTTAATAAAATAACAACTGACAAAGGATACTTTGCTGAAATTGAAAAAATTGAAGAGCTTGTAGAAGACTCTAAGTATGAGCAAGACCTTCTTGCAACAATTAAAAATCAATTTACTGAGTTTGTTTCGGTTTCAAGAAAAGTTTCCCATGAAATAATTAACCAAGTTCAATCAATGGCAAATTTATCAAAAGCAGTTGATGTCATTGCCTCCAACATTCATCTATCAGTTAAAGATAAGCAAATGATTTTAGAAAAAGAAAATCCTTCAGAAAGAGGTGAGGCTCTTTCAGGATTGCTTGAAGCTCAAATAGAGCTTATTGAAGTTGAACATAGAATCAGAGGAAGAGTTAAGAAACAAATGGAAAAATCTCAAAAGGAATATTTTTTAAATGAACAAATCAAAGCTGCACAAAAAGAATTAGGTGACATAAGTGATGAAAAAAACGAATTAGAAGAACTGCAGAAGAAAATCGAAGAAACAAAATTATCAAAAGAAGCACTAGAAAAAATTAATTCAGAATTTTCTAAGTTAAAACAAATGTCTCCAATGTCAGCAGAGGCAACAGTTGTAAGAACATATATTGATACTTTGTTAGAAGTTCCGTGGAGCAAGAGAACCAAAATTAATCTTGATTTAACAAAAGCAAAAGAAGTTCTTGATCAGGATCACTATGGTCTTAAGGAAGTTAAAGAGAGAATACTTGAGTATTTAGCAGTGCAAAAAAGAGTGAAAAAAATGAAAGCTCCAGTACTTTGTTTTGTGGGGCCGCCAGGAGTTGGTAAAACATCATTAGGTGAATCTATTGCCAGATCAGTTAACAGAGAATTCATAAGGCTTTCATTAGGAGGAGTAAGAGATGAGGCTGAAATAAGAGGACATAGAAAAACATATATTGGATCAATGCCTGGAAAACTTATCCAAAAACTTTCAAAAACAAAAGTAAAAAATCCATTATTCTTATTCGATGAAATTGATAAAGTTGGAATGGATCATAGGGGAGATCCGTCATCTGCATTGTTAGAGGTTCTTGATCCTGAACAAAATAATACTTTCAATGATCATTATTTAGAGGTTGATTACGATCTATCAGAAGTAATGTTTATATGTACTGCAAACTCATTAAACATACCACCTGCTCTTTTAGATAGAATGGAAATAATCAGACTTCCTGGTTACATAGAGGATGAAAAATTAAATATCGCAAAAAATTATTTAGTTCCAAGAAATTTGTCCAAGAACGGGCTTAAAAATGATGAGCTAATATTTAGTGATAATTCAATTTTAAAAATTATAAGGAACTACACCAGAGAAGCTGGAGTAAGAAGTTTAGATAGAGAGCTTAATAAAATATGTCGAAAAAAAGTAAAAGAAATTTCATTAGGATCAAAAACTTCAAAGAATATTGATAACAGAGTTGTAAGAAATATTTTAGGACCAGAATTATTTGACTTTGGCCAGTTGGAAAATCAAAACTCTCTTGGACAGGTAAATGGTTTGGCCTGGACATCTGTCGGAGGGGAGCTGTTAAAAATTGAGGCAGCCTTAACAAAGGGGAAAGGTAGGGTTACAAAAACAGGTTCACTCGGAGATGTTATGCAAGAGTCGATACAGGCTGCACTTACTGTTGTAAAAAATATTTCTAATGATGCGCAAATTAAAAATGATTTCTTTGAAAAGCATGATTTACACATTCACGTTCCTGAGGGAGCAACTCCCAAAGATGGGCCCAGCGCAGGTATAACAATGTGCACGGCAATATCATCAGTGGTCCTTAATAAAAAAGTAAAAGGAAATTTAGCAATGACTGGCGAAATAACTCTAGGAGGCAAAGTTCTAAAAATTGGTGGTTTAAAAGAAAAACTTATTGCAGCAAAAAGATCAGGCATAACAAATGTAATAATTCCAAAAGAAAATGTTGGCGACTTAGAAAAAGTTGAAAAAAATATTTTGAAAAACTTGAAAATTATTCCAGTGAAAAAAATTGAAGAGGTGCTGGAGAAAGCTCTAGTAAAATAAATTTTTTTCCTCTATAGATTTTTGTAAGGCCACAATTAAATCCCGAAAAAGTCAAATAATACGCCGATAATAAAACTTAAATATTTTTTAACTAATGCTTGATTTATTAATTTTTAAGGTCTAATGTTATAAAAAGCCTGTAACAGGGCATTTTGAGGAGAACTTATGAATAAGGCTGATTTAATTGAAGTGATTGCCGGTCAGACTGGCAGCACAAAAGTCGACGCTGCAAAAGCACTTGATGTAATAGTAGATGCTGTGAGTGGAGAACTTGCAAAAGGTGGCTCTGTCTCATTAGTAGGCTTTGGTACCTTTTCTGTTAGACACAGAGCTGCAAGGGACGGGATTAACCCGCAGAATCCTTCACAAAAGATTCACATTCCTGCAGCAAATGTTCCTGTGTTTAAAGCAGGTAAAGCACTAAAAGCTGCTGTTAACTAAATAAAAGTTTTTAACTGAGTGATCAGTTTTTTACGGGAAAGGCTACAAGGAATTGTAGCCTTTTCTTTTTTAGGTATTATTGCCCTAACATTCGCTTTTTTGGGGCTCCCTACCTTTACGCAAACTTTTACTAAAAATAATTATGCAACTATAGGAGAATATGAAATCTCCCAATCTGAATATATATCAACAAGAAATCAGGTAGAGTCAACTCTCAGAGATCAATTTGGTCAAAGTGTAGATTTATCAAATCCTATTCTTTTTGATGCTGTAGAGGAACTCACAAAAAACTCACTCATTGAGAGATATACAATCATTAAACTTTTCGATGAACTAGGCATCGATGTCCCAGAAAATTATATAGAAAACGAACTTTCTAAAGTGGAATCATTTCAAGTCGATGGAAAATTTGATCAGGAAGCGTTTAAAAATTACCTAATCAATTTTAATTTATCTAAAAATGAATTAATGAGAAGTTTTTCAAATGACTTCAAAATTAATTTCTCTGTAAATTTACTTAGCTCAATGATCAATAGTTTTGACAAAGATATTGATGAATACTTAAAACTTGTCACTGAAAAAAGGGATTTGATTTTTGTTAATTTAACTTCAGAAAATGTAGCAAATGATTTTGAAATATCTGAAGATGACTTAATTTCTTATTACTCAGAAAACCCAAATTTATTTCTGGTTCCTGAAAAACGATCTTTTTATGAGATAAACCTTTCATCTAAAAATTTTGATTTTGATATAAGTGAAGAGGAGTTTGCAGCTGGCTATGATGCATATCTTTCTTCATTACCAAAACCTGAAAAAAGAGTCTCTCATATAATGATTATTAGAGAGAACTATGAATCTGATGATGCATTTAATTCAAGAGTGGAAGAAGTTACAAATAATTTCGAATCAAGTACGTTTGCAGAACTTGTAAATAAATTTACTGAAGATGATGGAACAAAAGAAGCTGACGGAGACTTAGGCTTTACTGATGGTCAGATTTTTCCAGAACCCTTTGAAAGCAGAATAAGCTCTCTAAATGTTAATGAGATAAATTCAGAACCCATTTTTTATGAATCAAATGCACATTTTCTTTATGTTACAGAAATTAATGCAACTGAAATTGCCTCATATGAAGATAAAAAATCTGACCTAGAGAATGAAATCAAACAGATAAAATTTGAGGAAAAAATTACCGAAATTTCAGAAAATTTTGAAGGGAGTTCAGCTGCATTTGAAACCTTCATAGAGTTATACAATTTACCAAACAAACTTAATACTGACAAAACTTACACAGATTTATCAAATTTACAAATAGCGGATATTGTATTTGGTGCAAATTTAAATAATTGGTCAGAAATTTTAAAAGTTGATGACGATGAATTTATTTTAGCCTTTATTACTGATATCCAAGAGTCATTTCAGGACGAATTTACGTCTGTTAAAGAGAAAGCTCAAGAGCTTTTAGAGGCAAAGTTGAAAGATGCTTACATTGAAGAAATTTTTGCAAGCGATGAAGAGGTCGATTTATCTAACACATTTTTTGCTTCAAAATTTTCTTTAAAAAATGTTGAAGTTGAACAATTTTTAGATATTGATAGATCTACTTCTTTGTTTTCTGAGAATCAAGTTGCTGAATTATTTACTACAGACAAGATAGGTGTTGTGCAAAAAAGATTAATTGGCACTGATTTATTCATTTTTCAAATTACTAAAAGAAACCCTGGAAGTCTTGATAGGATAAGTGAAGAGGAGAGGGCAAGCTTTATTCTAGAAAGTAACGGCCTGAAATTTCAAAGCCTTCTTGAAGAGCTTCAGAAAAGTTACACTTTAAAAGATAGTTTAAAAATCAATAACAATACTACTCAAATTTAGTAGCTTGGATATTGTATCCACCATCAACATAGATAGTTTGTCCGGTTATACCGCTCGACATATCACTTAACAAAAAGGTTGCTGTATTCCCTACCTCTTCAGCTGAGATATTTCTTCCTAGAGGTGTTTCTTCACCGTATTTATTTAGCATAGATTTGAATCCCTTTATCCCGGAAGCAGCAAGTGTCTTAATTGGTCCAGCAGAAATAGAGTTTACTCTCACTCCCTTCTTTCCAAGACTTGAAGCGAAATATCTAACTCCTGCTTCTAGACTTGCTTTTGCCATTCCCATTACGTTGTAGTTAGGCGTTGCCTCTTGTGAACCTATGTAAGTCAGTGTGACTATAGACGAATTTTCAGACATGAATGGGTGTGCTTCTTTAATCAAGCCAGCAAAGCTATAGGAGCTAATATCATGTGTAATTCCAAATCCTTCCCTTGTAATAGACTCTTCAATGCTTCCTGAAATTTGATCGGCAGGAGCAAAACCTACAGAATGTACAATTCCATCAATTTTCCCCCATTCATTCACGCATCTTTCAATTAATTTTTTAATATCGACATCACTTGAAAGATCACATATTTCAGTAAAGCCGTTACCATTTTCCTTAGCAAAAGTGGAAATAAATTTTTCAAATCTCTCATTTTGGTAGCTAAACCCTAATTTTGCTCCATTTTCATGCAAAGATTTTGCTATAGATGAGGCTATAGAATATTTGTTAGCCAGCCCAACTATAAGAATTTTTTTGTTTTTTACCATTTTGGTGATTATAAGCTAAATTCTTTTTTTTACCCTGAAATCTTCACTAAAAACCCTAAATCAACGTTTTTTAAGGGGAAAAACCACAAAAGGTGTTATTTTTACTGTTTTTTTAGCTTTTCAGCTATGTGACAGAGTTGAAAAAACTGTAGAATAGTACACATGAATGAACTCTTTCGGAGGATGTAATGAATTCATATGTTAAATTTTTAATGAGCTTGCTCACATTGATGTCAGTCTCATTCGTAACTTTTGCGCAAGAAGAAGACGAAGAAGCTGATGATGTAGAGGAAGTTGTTGTTACAGGTTCAAGGATTGCTAGAACAAGCAACTACGAATCTGTAGGTCCAGTTGAGGTTATAACCATCGACCAAGTCAGAGACGCTGGTAAAAATAATATCGGTGACTACTTGATCGAATTACCTTCAGCAAACCTTGCTTCTAACCAAAGATCTGTGAATAACGGAAACTCTGGTACAACAGAAGTTAACTTAAGGGGTGCTGGCTCAGGTAGATTATTAACCTTGATAAACGGCAGAAGAGTGGCGCCAACAGGTACCGGTACAGGTAACGCTGTTGACTTCCAAATTTTCCCACTAGCTATGATCGAATCTGTTGAGGTTCTGAAAGATGGTGCGGCTGCTGTTTATGGATCAGATGCTGTTTCTGGCGTTGTAAACGTTAAGTTAAGAGAATTCGAAGGTGCTGAATTTTACGGTTCTTTTGGTTCTTCTGCTCAAGGTGATGCAAATGCAAGTGAATTTTCATTTGCTTATGGATCAAGAGGAGAAAGATCAAGCAATGTAACCGCTATTAGTTGGTATCAGAATGATGACTTAAATATGTCAGAAAGAGAATATAGTTACTGTCCAAGGCTTGAGCCTGACTACATTCTTTATTTCCAATATTTTGGTATTTCAGGATATGGTAATGAAGGTGATAACGTAGGTAATAACCAGACCTCATGTG
Organism: SAR86 cluster bacterium; assembly: GCA_023703535.1. Lineage (NCBI taxonomy): Bacteria > Pseudomonadati > Pseudomonadota > Gammaproteobacteria > SAR86 cluster bacterium. Next base: position 663,929 of record CP097967.1, on the reverse strand, counting down.
GTGCTTCTACATTTATTCCAAATGGTAGATTCTACACATCATCAGGTTCACAAACTATTTATACCAAAGGTGGAGATCTATCTCCTTTCTACTGGTATGACTACGCTGGTTATAATGCTGAGACAGCAACAGGTAGAGGTATGTATAACTATAGTGAATACATGCAGTTACTTGGTGGTAGAGAAAACTATCAGTTCATGACTGATGGTAAGTATGAGTCAGACCTATTTGGTGGTGCTACTTTTGATTACAACATTATGTACTCAAAGAGACTATCAACATTACAAATGGCTCCAGTTCCTATGGGTGCTGGTGCGCAGGTAACTTATGGTCTAACAATTCCTGCTGACAACGCATTTAACCCATTGGGTGAAGCTTTCACTTACAGAAAGAGAATGTTGGACGTTGGTCCTAGATTATTCTCACAAGAAGCTGATACTTTAAGAATTGTTCTTGGAGTTTCAGGTGATCTTGATTTCTTAGGTTTAGATGGTGCGTCATGGGAAGCATATACTGTTTACCACAGATTTAATTCTCCAAACCAAACCAAAAACTACATCGATATGTATAGAGTTGAACAAGCTCTTAATACAGAACTTGGTGCAGGTGTTGTTGGTGCGGATGGACAACAATATAGATGTGCAGATGCTCTTGCAAGAAAGCTTGGCTGTGTTCCACTTAATATGTTTGGACCAGACAGTATTACTCAGGCTGCAGGAGACTACATAAGATATAACAAAAAAGACAAGCTTCTTACAGAAGCAAACGAATACGCATTTAACGTGAGTAACGTTACGCTTTTTGATCTTCCAGCTGGACCAGTTGCTATGGCATTTGGTTTTGACAAGTTTGACCTTTATGGTGAAGACAATGTCGATGGATTAACAGAAGCAGGTTTGTCATCTGGTAACCCAAGACTATCTACTTCAGGTGGATATGTTTCTGAGGATGCTTATTTCGAAGTACAGGTTCCTTTAGTAGCAGATACTTTCTTAGCTGAAGAGTTAAGAGTTGAATTTGCTGCAAGACAATCAGAATTTGATTCTTTCGAAGGTGACAATGTTGAAAGGGTTTCTCTTTACTGGAAGCCTATTGAAGACTTAACCATTAGGGGAACAGACTCAACATCATATAGGGCTCCTACAATTTCAAACCTCTTCTTCGGTGGAGGTGGTGGATTCCCTACCTATGTTGACGTTTGTGAGCAGAACTATGTTGCATTGCAAGATGCGGCTACACAAGCAGCTTTAACAGCTAACTGTGCGGCTTTTGCAGGACTTGATACATCAACATGGTCTACTTCTAATAACCAAATTTTACAATTAGTTGTTGGTAACCCAGATCTCGTTCCGGAAGCTGGAACAAGTATGACTTATGGTTTTGTTTATCAACCTTCATTTAAATTTATTGAAGAATATAACGTTGCTATTGCTGCTGACTACTTCGAACTTGAAGTTGGAAACGCAGTGGTAACTTCTGGTGTGCAAAACACATTATTACAGTGTTATGTAAACGCTGATCCTACTTTCTGTGGTCGAATTTCAAGACCTGCTGGTGGTGACGTTGTTTCTGTTGAAACAGCTTACTTAAACAGTAATTCTTTAGATCACTATGAAGGATACGATGTGTCTGCAACTGCTGATTTCTCAGACCTACCATTCATTGGTGGTGACTTAAGAGTACAACTTCAGTGGACACACCTTGTTGAAAATACAACAGTTGATGCTACCGGTGTCAGTGATGACTATGTTGGACAATGTTATGACTTTGGTGAGTCATGTTTCAACAGAGACAGATCTACTGGCCTATTCACTTGGTCTTCAGGTGATTGGACAGTTAACTGGGTAACCAGATTTATGAGTGGTATTTCTGCTCCAGAAGATGCATTAAATTACTTTGATGTAGCTAATGGCGGAGCTAACCCATATACTGGTGCAGCATTCCCAGCTGGCGTATTAGAAGACGTTATGGATACATATTCAATAGAAGATTTCTATTATCACAATGCAAGTGTCTCATATCAGTATGATGACAACACAAGAGTAAACGTAGCTATTACTAACGTGTTTGACGAAGAGGCTCCATATTACAAGTCATTCTTTGGTTTCGTTGATCCACAGATTAACACTCCACAGAATACTTATGATATTGTTGGGCAATACGTCACAGCATCTGTGTCATATAGTTTCTAATATTGATACATTCTTAAAAGGCCTCTTCGGAGGCCTTTTTTTTAGGCAGAGTCTTTTCTTTCTCTTAATTCTGTAAACCACTCTAAAGCAGGCTTTGCTTTAGCAAATTCTGGTCTGTTTTCCAGCAAGAATAAATTAATTCTTTTTTCCAGTGAGAGCAAAGTTGGAAGGGTAATGTTGCCCTCTGATAGTAATTTCTTTGAATGGTTAAGATTCTCTAAAATTATCTCATCATCGTGAACAGAATATGCAAACTGTAAATTCGATACAGTATATTCGTGTGCAGCATAAATAAGTGTCGTTTCCGGCAAGCCATTGAGTTTTTGTATTGAATTATGTAATTGTTCAAATGTGCCTTCAAAAGCTCTACCACATCCACCCGAAAAAAGAGTATCCCCACAAAAAAGTGAATTAATATCTTCCGAGTAATAACTGATGTGGTCCAAAGTGTGTCCTGGTGTTTCAAAAATTTTATATTTATTTCCAAGAACTTCTATTTCATCATTTTCTGAAACAAACTTATTTATAAATTTATTACTTTGCTTAGGACCATAAATATTTCCTTTCACTAGCTTATGAAGATCCTCTAAACCGCCTGTATGATCAAAATGATGATGTGTTATCAAGATATCCTCTAAAATTAAATCATTATCTTTTATTAAATTTAATAACTCTTTTGAATCTCCTGGATCTACTACAGCGAGTTTATTGTTTTTTTGAATACACCAAATGTAATTATCTGTAAAAGCAGGTATGTGAAAAATTTTCATTACTTTATAATCTAATTATGTCTATAAAAGTATACACAGATGGAGCTTGCAGGGGCAATCCAGGACCTGGAGGGTGGGGCGTATATATACTCGATGGAAATGAGCAGAAAGAATTTTATGGTGGCAGTCCCTCAACCACAAACAATCAAATGGAAATGCAAGCGGCTCTTGAAGCTCTTATTTATTTAAAGGATAGAAATGAGCATATTGAACTATTTACAGATTCAAATATCGTAAAAAAAGGCATGACTGAATGGATGGAAAACTGGAAAAGGAATAACTGGAAAAACTCAAATAAAAAGACTGTTAAAAATAAAGAAATTTGGCTGCAATTAGATGAAGCAAGTAAATCATTGAATGTTACATGGATATGGGTCAAAGGACATGATGGTGTTCCAGGAAATGAAAAAGCAGATTTTCTAGCGAATAAAGGAGCCGATAGTGTCTCATAGACTAATTTCTTTTGATACTGAGACAACTGGCTTACATGTTGAATCAGGAGACAGAGTAATTGAAATTGGCGCAGTAGAAATCTTAGATAGAGAAAAAACCAAAGCAACTTTTCAAACATATTTAAATCCTGAAGGTAAAGCTATAAGCGAGGGGGCAAAACAAATTACCAATATCAATGAGTCAGATTTAAAGGAAGCACCGCTATTCAAAGATATTGAGGATGAATTTATAAACTTTGTTAAAGGGGCTGAGCTAATCATTCATAATGCTCAATTTGACATCGGTTTTATCAATAATGAATTAAGGTTAGCTAAATCAAAAATAAAAGACATAAGAGATATATGCAGTGTTTATGATACTTTAGTTGTGGCAAAAGAAATGTTCCCTGGACAGAGAAATAACCTAGACGCACTGTCAAAAAGATTGAATATTAAAGGGTACGATAGAACTTTCCATGGAGCCTTATTAGATGCTCAAATTCTCGCAGATACATATTTAAATATGACTGGTGGACAGGTTTCTTTGGATTTAAATAATACAACGCAGGAAGTTAAAGAAACACAAAATCAAAATATAAAAGTTGAATTTGATGTCTCACACATAACAATTGATGAGAATGATCAAACTGAACATGAAAAATTTTTAAAACTTTTATCTAAGAAAAGCAAGCAGGAAATAAATTGGTAAAGGAAATTGTAACAAGGTTCGCACCAAGCCCTACAGGATATTTGCATATAGGAGGTGTTAGGACAGCTTTATTTAATTATATTTTTGCAAAAAAAAATCAAGGTAAATTCCTAGTACGTATAGAAGATACTGATAAAGAGCGATCGGAAGAGCAGTTTATTGAAGCTATTATGGAGGGTTTAAATTGGGTAGGTTTAAATCCTGATTTTGAGCCTATTAAACAAAGCGAAAGGTTTGATATGTACAAGGAAGAGGCCACAAGATTAATGGATTTAGGAGAGGCATATGAGGATGAAGGAGCTGTAAGATTAAAGGTTAAAAGAGAAGGCTCAACTCTTGTTAAGGACTTAGTCTATGGAGATATCGAATTTCTTAATAGTGAATTAGATGACATAGTAATTTTAAGAAGTGATGGATCACCAACATATCATTTTTGTAATGTAATTGATGATAACTCTCAGGGTGTATCTCACATTATTCGAGGAGAGGATCACTTGCCAAATACTCCAAAACAAATACAAATAGTAAATGCGCTTGGCTATAAAGAGTTCCAATATGCACATTTGCCCCTTGTTCTTGGAGAGGATAAAAAGAGACTATCAAAAAGACATGCAGCTACAGATCTTATGGCATATAAAAATTTAGGATATCTTCCTGAAGCGGTAAAGAATACTTTGACTAGATTAGGGTGGTCAAAAGGTGATAAAGAAATTTTTACAATTTCAGAAATTATTAACACATTTGATATTAAAGATGTTTCTCGTTCAGGAGCAGTATTCGATATAGGCAAAATGAATTTTGTAAATCAACATCATCTTTCATCTCTCACAGATGAGGAATTAATCTCACTAATAAAGCCTTTTAATGAAATGAATAATTTTGACCTATCAAATCATCATGATCCAAAAAAATTAATTCGACTTTGTGTAACCAGTGGCAACAATTTAAGTGAAATTTCTAAGTTTATTCAGCCTTTTGTTAATGATTTTGAGAATTACAATGAAGATGATTTAAATAAACATTTATTGGAATCAGGAGATGTCATAGACTTCTTTTTATCTGAACTTGTAGGAATTGACGATTGGAGTGAAGAATCTTTTGAATCAGTTATAAATAAGGCACTAGAAGAGTTGAAATTGCCTATGCCTAAGATTGGTCTTCCAATAAGAGTAGCTTTATTAGGAAGAAAAAATTCACCACATCTCAGCTCAACAATTTATTTAATAGCAAAGGAGAGTGCCCTTTCAAGATTGGAAAAAGCTAAGAAAGTTATTTCTGAACACTAACTTTAGCATTCGGTCTTCTTAAATCGGCATAACCATATTTGCTATCACCTTCAATTAAAATACTTTGAGTGCTCCCAATCGTATCTGACTCCTCTAGCTTATGGCCATAAATTTTCAAAATTCTCCTCGTATCAAAGTTTAGGAATTTTTCAATATCCATCTCAACAGATTGATAATCTTGATGTATTCTTGGCATCATTGTTGCTGCACCAATATCTAATCCAAAATCAACAACGTTCAGAACAACTTGAAGGTTTATATCAGGAATCTTTGAACCACCAGGACTGCCAGTAATTAATTTAAGGTTATTTTCGTTATCAAAAACAAATATTGGACACATGGTACTCATTGGTCTTTTATACTGCTCAAGTTTATTCGCTGGAGATGCACCTCTTCTTAAAGACCCTATTTCACCAAAATCATGTGCAAAATTATTCATTTGGCTATTCGTAAGTATTCCTGTCCCCGGTATTGTTACACCAGATCCAAAAGAAAAACCAAGAGTATAGGTAACTGAAACTGCATTACCGCTTTTGTCTATAATTGAGTAGTGTGTAGTGTCTTTTGATTCTTTAAAATTTCTTTCAAGTCTTGTCACCCATTTATTGATGCTCTCCATGCTTGAGGCACGTTTAAGGTTAATTTTTTTTGATTTTTTTACTCCTAAATCTTTTGAAATAATCTTTTCGAGAGGAATATTGCTAAAGTTCGGATCTCCTATATATCTTGATCTACTTTGATGACCTAATTTCATTGCTTCTGCCAGTAGGTGTAAATATTTGCCACTATTTGGCGATAACTCAGATAAATTAAAATTTTCTAGTACATTTAATGCGGTTATTACTGCAACACCTCCACCACTTGGAGGTCCTTGAGTAAATACAGTGTGACCTCTATATGTAGTAGAAATAGGTTTACCAACATTTACTTTATATTTTTTAAGATCGCTCTTTCTAATGAGTCCACCATTTTCTATCATTGCTTTTTCTATTCTTTCGGCATTCTCTCCATCATAAAATCCAGCTTTCCCAAAATCTCTGATTAATTCCATTGTTTTAATAAGGTCTTCAATGAATAATTTTCCACCTCTTATAACTTCATCAGCTAGATATATTTTTTTTGACTCTGGGTCATTTTTTAATGATTCAGTATCGTTAATTGCCCAATACAAGTCGTCGGTAACGGGAACTCCTTCCTTAAGCAATTCAATGGTTGGATTAACTAAGTCTGCCAGATCCATAGTGCCAAACATTTCGTGTGCTTCTATCAATCCTGCAACTGTGCCTGGCACAGCTATTGCTTTATAGCCTTCTTCAGAAAGTTCATATTGATGAACTCCATTTACTTTATAAACATCAGGAGTAGCTAATTTTGGAGACATCGATCTAAAATCAAAGCTTATGATGCTCTCTGTTTTTTTATCATAAACTAACATAAAACCACCACCACCAATGTTTCCAGCTCTTGGCAAGGTAGCTGTTAATGAAAAACCAACAGCTATTGCAGCATCTACAGCATTTCCGCCTTTTGAGAGTATTTCAGCACCAATATCTGATGAGAGATAATTCTGAGATACAACCATTCCTTTAGTTGTTTCTGTTGAGTGGTATGGGTGCGGATAGTCTAAATAATCTTGAGAGCTAAGGTATCCAGATAAAGTGAGAATTAATATTAAAAATAATTTCATATTAAAGGACAATTGGTAAAACAAATGCAGCAAATATTGTTACTACCACAATTCCAATTATGTTTATATAAAAACCAGCTTTCATCATTTCAGAAATAGTAAATTTTTCAGAACCATAAACAATGGCGTTGGGTGGTGTGGCAACGGGAAGCATAAATGCACAGCTCGCTGCTAGAGCGACTGGAATTGCAACTTGTGCTTTGTCAAAACCAATTCCCATAGCAACCCCAAACATAATCGGAACAAAAGTAGCAGTAGTTGCTTGGTTGCTTGTGAGTTCTGTAAGAAATACAACAATTACAACAACAAGAAGTATTAAAAAAATAGGGCTTATATCACTAAAGGTTGTAAAGAAACTTCCTATCCAATCACCTAAACCTGTCTTTTTGATTTGACCTGCCATTGAAAGACCTCCACCAAATAGAATAAGTACACCCCAGGGCAGATTTTTTGTTACGTTCCACTCAATTAAACCACCCCCATTTGAAGATCTAGCAATAAAGAGCGATAAGGCAGAAAGTATTGCAATACCATAATCTGTAAGACCTCCAAAGCCTGGTATTAGCACTAAAACCTTTTTAAACATCCATGCAAATGCAGTTGCTAAAAAGATATAAAAAACTAATCTTTCATCTTTTGATATTTTTCCAAGGTCGCTATGCATTTTTTTCAGTGCATTGCCTGTTTCTTTATTGCTTGTAAAATCTACCGGAAAAATAACATTTGTAAGAATCAACCAACCAACTAAAAGCATAATTGCTGACATTGGAGTTGCAAAAAGCATCCAATCAATAAAATCTATTTGTATTCCCTCATCTAAAAGAAGTCCTACTACTAAAACATTAGGGCCAGTACCAACGATTGTAGACATACCACCAATAGTTGCAGCATATGCTATCCCTAATAAAAGGCATGTTTGAAATTTTGTAAATTCTGTTTCTTCTAATGATTTATCTGTCTTTTGAATAACAGCTGTCACAGCCAGCGCAATAGGTAAAAGCATTAGAGTTGTTGATGTATTCATTATCCACATGCTTATTAATGCACTGACCAGCATAAAGCCACCAATTAATAGTTTTCCATTATTACCAACCATCAGCAGCATTGTTAGTGCCATTCTTTTATGTAGATTTACCTTTTCTATAGCTAGAGCAAGAACAAATCCACCAAGAAATAAGAAAATATTACTATGAGCATAGGGCAGGGCAGCTTCTTGAAAGGCATCTTTCGCAAGCACTCCCTCTCCAAAAACACCCAAAAGAGGAAAGAGTGCTAATGGAAGCAAAGCAGTAGCGGGCAAGGGAATGGCTTCTGTTGCCCACCAAATAGCCATAAGAAAGACAACAGCTAAAGTACGCCAAGCTTCTATACTTAATGCATCAGGTGCGGGTGAAATCAGTATTCCAAAAAATACTAAAATGCCAATAAAGAAACCAGCGTTGTAATTCATAAAAAAAAGGGGGCTTGCGCCCCCTAAAAGATTAATTTCCTTGTAGTCTAAATTCTAAGTAGTAATTCCTTCCGTAGTCATTATGGACATCATTCCATGAAAAGAACCAAAACTCATCAGCTAGAGGAGCTCTTTCATCTTCAACGTTAAGAACACCAAACCTTACTCTTGCATCATAACCTTCAAAGTCGAACTTATAACCAAGTGTAAAGTTTAGTCTTGTCATTGATGGTAAGTACCAGAAGTTGCCATCTGGATCAGTGTTTCCTGTTTCATAGAAACCACTAACTTTATTACCTGAAAGTAAAACTTCCCAATCGTTTAGTCTCCAAGAAGCATTCATAGTCCATTTATCAGAGAAGTTACCATTTCTTTCGATTAGATTTGCAAATCCATCTGGAACTGAAACTCCATCTAATAATCCACCTGGTCTACCAGCTTCTATTAATCTATCGATGTCACCACCTGCTTGTTGTTCATATTTGTTGTAGTGAACATTCACAAGCTTAAAGTTGAATCTACCAACATCTGTATCAAATCTATATTGAAGTGTGGTGTCTGTACCCTCGATTACACGTGTATCAAGGTTTACATAAATATCATCAATTCTTTGAACTTGCCCAGCTGGACATAGATTGGTTGGCCATCCTGCTGTGTATTCATCAGCAACAAACTGTGTTCTAACCACAAGTGGGTTACCCACACACTCTGACGGACCGCCCTCAAGTCTTATTAGAAGGTCTAACAACATATGGTTGTTTTCACCAAATAGACCAAGTGTATTTTCTTTAGTAATTCTCCATCTATCAACAGTAAGAAGCAGATCACTAACTGGCTCAAGCACAAAACCCCATGAAAGGTTTTCTGACTCTTCCGGTTTAAGGTCTGGATTACCTTGAGCTACCCTTTGTAGTTGATATTCTGGATCAGCTATTGGGTTGCCAGATGCGTTTGCAAAATACTCATACACTGCATCAGTTCTAGTATTTGACCTAGCAACTAAACCTTCGTTAATGAAAATTAAGTTTGGCGCAGCAAAAGCAGTTGAAACTGAACCTCTTAATTTAACAGCATCACTAATGTCCCAACCCATAGCAAATTTTCCAACTAATGAGTTACCAACATCGGTAAATTGATCTCCTCGAAGTGCTGCTTGAACAACAAGTCTGTCATCAAGAGGCACCTGAAGCTCACCAAAGTAAGATGTTACTGTACGCTCACCACTTGTATTTGGTGATGGACTTGAGTTAGAAATATTTGAGACATAAGGCCAAGAAGCTCCTAAGTTGTTAGTCCAATCGATTGTTCCATCAATATTAGGGTCTCTTTTGTCAGACATTTCTTCTGTTCTAACTTCAATACCAAATAGTGCACCTGCAGGCGCTGTGCCACCACTTAACTGAGGCATTTCAAAGAACTCAGCATTAGACATTTTAAAGTCTATTAAAGACATTGAGCTGGTATTTTCTCTGTAAATTGTTTTAAGAATTTGTTCCTCATTACAATTCACACCAGCACAGAATGGGTTATACGCACTTGGGTCATCTTTAGCAAGTGCAGCTTCCAATTCAAGCAAACCAACTCTGTTACCATTTGCCATTAGAGAAGTTGCTTCTGAGAAGACTATACCAGTATCCCAGTCCCAATTTCCAGAAGAACCAGCAAATGCTTGAGTAAATCTCCATGTTTCTCTTTCATGGTTATAGTATCTAGGTTGTGTAAATCTTAGGAATCTTATCCAAAGAAAATCATCTTCAGCATCAACAAATTTTGTACCATCAGCTCTAACCCACTGATTGAAGTAATAGTTTGTTGAAGGAATTCTTATTGATTGTGTACCTTGACCTCGTCTATTTGCACTACCTGGGTTCAAGAAAGCGCCAGGATAATGCTGTCTGAAACCACTTGACTGATACCAGCCTATCTCTGTAGAAGCTTCAACACCGTTATCAAGAGTAGTATTGTAGTACGCTAGCATGTTGTGTCTTTCAAGATCACCTCTTCTCATCATCCCTTCCATAGGATAGTTAGCTCTATTTTCTGTTCTTATACTTGAAGCATCATAGAGACAAACATTGTCTTGTAATGGAGATGTAAATAGGTTTGTTGCACTACCACTTTGACAGTATGGGTCATCTGGTCTGTAAAGTGAGAACACATTAGAACCATTACCTACATAAAACTGCGCGTATTTACTTTGCGCTGATAAGTTTCTCCAAGATGTATCTGCAAATGCACCAAGTTGCTCTGCGTATAAGTTTCTTGCATCACCCATCATCCATTTAGGATCTTCAACACCATCAATGTGGCCTCTATCATAAGTGTCTAGGTAAATAGAAAGATTTGAGCCATCATCAAAATTTCTACCCCATTGTATGCTTACTTTTGCATCCTCTGCAGCGAAGTGATCATAGGCTATTCCTCTTATTCTCATTGAAAAGCCATCAAAATCTTTCTTTAGAACTGTATTTATAACACCAGCAACAGCATCTGATCCGTAAACAGCAGATGCGCCATCTCTTAGGATTTCAATTCTTTCTAATCCATAAACTGGTAAAACGTTACTGTTAACAGACTGAACTGGTACTAAACTACCACCAATTGTTTCAGTATGATAACCAGCAGCAGGAACGATTCTTCTTCCATTTAAAAGAGTAAGAGTATTACCTGTACCAACGTTTCTTAAGTTAAATGAACCGACATCCCCTCTGTTGGCGTTATAACCACCATTAAAGTCACCTTGGTTAAATTGGTTTGTACCCATTTCAGCAAGGTTTGATATCAAATCGTCACCAGAATCAACACCGAAGCCTTCAATTTCTTCAGTTGATATAACAGTCACTGGTAAAGCATCAGTTATGGTTGCACCTTTAATTTGTGAACCAACTACAACGACTTCTTCTACTTCTTCAGTATCAGAATCTTGAGCACTAATATACAGCGTTAAAAACGGTATAAGTAGTGTTAAAATTAATCTTAGTTTCATTGGACCCCCTAGAAAACTATTTATCCTCAAATTTAATAACATTCTACAAGAAATAAAGTAAAATTTACAAGTTTATTAAGGGGTTATAGTCATTAAATTAGAGAGATTTAGTGATTAAAATAAACCTTTAAATCTTAAAGGGGCTATGGCGTAATTGGGAACGCACCTGACTGGCAGTCAGGAGTTAGCAGTTCGATTCTGCTTAGCTCCACATTATCACTAGCTTTAAGAGAATTCTGTAATAAAAATTAAAACAATTATTCGCGTTTTTTAGTTTAGGTAAATCGAACTAAAATTTATATCAATCTATAGGAGCAAAATATATTTGTATCTCTTATTTTATGATGGTATAAATATAGGGAACGCACCTGACTGGCAGTCAGGAGTTAGCAGTTCGATTCTGCTTAGCTCCACATTATCACTACCTTTAAGAGAATTCTGTAATAAAAATTAAAACAATTATTCGCGTTTTTTAGTTTAGGTAAATCGAACTAAAATTTATATCAATCTATAGGAGCAAAATATATTTGAATCTCTTATTTTATGATGGTATAAATATAAATATATATATACAAATATAGGGGGATATATATGATTTTCAAATGTATAAAGGACCTAAAGGTTCTGAATATTTTTCTTTTACTAGCTCCAGTATTTTTGTTTTCCAGCTTAGCTTTTGGACAAGCTGATGATGAAGATGAAAATATTGAAGAAGTTGTAGTTACTGGTTATAAAGCCAGTTTAAAGACAGCGACAGATGTTAAAAAGAACTCTGATCGTATTGTCGATTCGATAGTTGCATTGGATGTAGGTAAACTTCCAGACTCAAATGTCGCAGAAGCACTTCAACGTGTTACCGGTATTCAGATCGATAGAGATCGAGGTGAGGGTTCTCGTGTAGCAATTAGAGGTCTCAGTGCTGATTTAAATCGTGCTGAAATTAATGGAATGGCATTTGCTGGTACTGGAACAAGTAGGGAAGCTGACTTTAGAAATATCCCTTCAGACTTCATTTCACGTATTGATGTAATTAAATCGCCTACAGCAAGCATGACTGACGGTGCTGTGGGTGGCTGGATTAACATTATTACTCGACGTCCTTTTGACGAAGAGGGAATGCAATTTTTAGGTTCATTAAAAATGAGAGGTGGCCCAGGAATAGATACAACTGTTTCTGATGAATACTCTCCTGAAACTAGCTTCTTTGTTAGCAATACTTTTAATGAACAGTTTGGTGCATCATTCACTTATCATGGAGTACAGCATGACTCCAGAGCAGATATTCTAGAGGACTTATTTTGGTCTTACTATGATGTAGATGGCGACGGAAACAGTGAATATTTCCCACACTTACCAAGATATTTCCAAAGTATAGTTACTGAAGAACGTAGCGCTTACATTGGAGCTGCTCAATTTAGACCAAACGATGACTTAGAGTTAATTTTGGATCTAACACACAGTGAAAGAGATAACCAAGTACATAATTTTGTAAATAATTTTATTAACTGGGTTGCACCAGCAACAAACATTGTTGAAAGAGATGACACAATTGTTGGATATGATGTGTCTAATGCTTGGTTTCAAACACTTTCCTCTGAGTTTGATGAGCTCAGAGAAACTGATACAGTTTCACTTACTACAAAATGGAATTATTCTGATGATGTAAATGTCAGCGGACTGTTTGGTTCATCTGCAGGAACATACGATAATCCACTATTTAATGCTGTGCCTATGACTCCTACAACAGGACCTGTAAGCTTCAGTCAACATGGAAGTGATAACATTTGGCAGTCTGACTTTGACTACAGTTTTGGTTCAAATGCTGCCAACTTACCTTGGTTTTTAATGACCCACTCTCAACAACTTATTGAACAGGATGAGAGCTTAGCTCAAATCGATATTGAGTACTTGGTTGATATGGGAGCAATAAACTCATTTGAGTTTGGAGTACAATCTCGAGGTACATCCTTTGATAGTGTTGGAGTAGAATTGCCAAGGAACTTCTTTGGCCTTGATGCTGCAAGAGCTCATGTTGGGAATGATGCTGTTTATGATGCTTTTCTAGCAAATGTAATGGTTCTTATTCCTGGTTCTTTTGGCGACATATATAGTTCAAACCCTCCAGGAATTCCAAGTACATTTTATGTTCCAGATACTGATTTGGTTAATAGCGTATTTTATACAGCCGCTGAATTAGAGGCTCTTAGAAACTATGATGAATCAATACTTACTTATGGAAAGGTATGGAATATCGAAGAATCCATTACAGCTGCTTATATTCAAACAAACTTTGAATCAGTTTGGGAGGGCATGCCTCTATCAGGTAATTTTGGAATCAGATGGGTAACTACTGAAACAGATACCAATGGTTATGGTAATGCTGATAAAAATGACCCAGTGTCATTTGATGGTAAATATTCAGATGTCTTGCCAGCTTTAAATTTAAGGTTGGATATAAGTGATACTTTGACAGCTAGACTTGCTTGGTCAAGTGTAATTTCAAGACCGACAATTACTGATCTTGTTCCTAGACTAACCTATAATTCAGTTCAATTAGAGGCTTCTGGTGGTAACCCAGAGTTAGATCCATTTAGAGCAGATCAAGTTGATGTTATTCTTGAATACTACCCATCAGATGACACAGCTTTTGCTGCTGGACTTTTCTTTAAAGAAGTTGAGTCTTTTGTAGAAAATCAAATTGTTGCAAGAGATCTATTTGGTGACGGTCAAATTTACAGATTCTCAACTCCTGTAAATGGAAAAGGAGCTGAAATAAAAGGCCTTGAAGTATCTGCAAGTCATAACTTTGCAGCATTCGATGGGCTTGGTGTGCTTGCTAACTATACTTATGTAGACAGTACTTCAATGTCTACTAGTCAGATTACTGGAGAAAATTTACCTTTCCCTGGTTTATCTGAAGTTAGTTATAACTTAGCTGTTTTTTATGAAAAAGATGGTATCAGCTCAAGGGTAGCATACAACTATCGCGACGAACACTTGTTGACAAGTACTGGTTCTGGAGTGTTTCCAGCAGTAAGTCCAGTTTTCATTGATGAGTATGCATCTTTAGATGCTAGCACTAGCTACTCATTTAATGTACAGGATATCCCTGTATCAGTGTTTGTTTCAGGTATAAACCTTACAGATTCGTATTCTCGTCATATTGGTCAAGGCGGATTTAATAGAAACGTTGCATCCATTGCATGGGGACCTATGTACGAATTTGGAGTGAGGGTTTCATTTTAAAAAAACTTATAAACCCATAAGTTTGTTTTTTGAAGGTGCCCGCTTTTTAAAGCGGGCTTCTTCATAAGTAAGCAAGACTAAAGACTTCGAAATAAAAAAGATCAAAAGACATGCAAGATTCAAATTCTTCTGATTTCTCACCAATTACACCAGATAAATTACAACCAGGTAAAAAATTTGCAGCTAACTATGCTGGCGAACACGTAGCTGGAACAGAGTTTGTTATTGGTGCTCTGTTTGTTTCTTGGGGAGTGTCTACTTTTGATATTTTGATTGGCTTATTGCTAGGAAATTTTTTAGCAGTATTGACATGGGCTCTTGTTACAGCGCCAATAGCGACTGATACACGCCTAACTCTCTATGCATACCTTGAGAAAATTGCTGGTCGTGGAACTATAAAATTATATAGCATTGTAAATTGCATTTTATTTTCAATTTTAGCTGGCGCGATGATAACAGTTTCTGCATCTGCGATTCGGATTCCATTTGGTATACCCGCACAAGTTGAATGGTACCCTACAAGTAGTGCCTTTGTTCTTGTTGCACTAGCAGTTGGAGCTATAGTTGTCTATGTTGCTGTTAAAGGATTTAGAGGAGTGGCAAGATTCGCTGAGATCTGTGCCCCTTGGATGATTTTGATGTTTGTAGTTGGGGCAATAGCTACTTTACCAGTTCTTATATCTGCAACTCAGGGAGTGGAAAATATTGTTTCATTTTCAGATTTTTTGATTGTGGCTAATGAACATATATATGTATCCAGAGAATCTGAATACGGTTTTTGGCACGTTGCTGCTTTTGCTTGGATTTGTAATCTGAGCATGCATGGTGCAATGGGAGACATGACTTTGTTGAGGTATGCACGTAAATCTAGCTATGGATACTTCTCAGCTCTTGGGATGTTTATTGGACATTACATTGCATGGGTTTGTGCAGGCATAATGGGTGCTGGTGCTGCCATACTTCTTGGAACAAGCATCTCACAACTTGATGCTGGTGGGGTGGCATTTCAATCTCTAGGTTTTGCAGGAATTATTGCAGTAGTTATAGCTGGGTGGACTACTTCTAATCCAACTATATATAGAGCTGGTCTTGCATTTCAGTCACTATTTCCAAAGTTAAGTAGAGAAAAAGCCACAACTATAGTGGGTGTGATCACAACTATCATTGCTTGCTTTCCATTTGTATTTACAAAATTGATAGATTTTGTAGGATTTATGGGAATTTTATTAGCACCAGTCGGAGCTGTAATTGTGGCCGAACATTGGCTTTTCTCTAATTTGGGTCTAACTCGTTATTGGTCAAAATATAAAGGCAACTCTACAAATTATGCGGCATTATTTACATGGATTGCGTCTATGATTCTTGCTTTATATTTAGAGGGAGCAGGTATCATTCATTTATTCTTTTTATTAATACCAATATGGATTTTCGCAACATTTTTGTACATATTTTTGGCGAGTAAACTTGGAGCTAAAGAAAAATATGAGGAGGCATTAAAGTTCGAAAAAATCGAGCTCAATCGCAAACATGAAGAGTCAAAATATTTAAAAGAAAATGATGTTTCTAATTTTACACAGGATCAATTTAAGCCAGCAAATTTATCGTCACGAGTTTGTGAAATTGTTTCATATTTGGCTTTAGGTATTTGTGCTTTACTAGCTTTTTTTGCATACAACGGCGGAGATATTGGTCAATTTAAATCAATGTTATTTATGGTTACGATTATTTATTTTATTTCTGCAGTAATTTGGGCAAGAATAAATAGAACTACATCATAATGAGAGGTAAGAAAATGAAAAGATACTTAATAAACTGCTATAGGAAAGCCCGAATGGTCAATTGGCAAATTTTAATTTTGACCCTTTCAATTACAGCATGCCAACCTAATGTTCAAAAATTAGAATCAAATGAATCCATTGTTGAAAGTGACGCTCTTTCTAAAAATTTTCTTATTCCTCCTAACAGCACAAGACCTGGCGTGTATTGGTATTTTATGGACGGAAACCAAAATCGTGATGAAATGACTGCTGATCTTGAGGCTATGGCTCGCGCGGGCATAGGAAAAGTTGTATTTCTTGAGGTAAATATTGGTGTGCCAAGAGGTCCTGTAAATTTCATGAGTGAAGAATGGCAAGATAATTTTGTTCATGCTGTGAAAACAACAAAACGTCTAGGAATAGAACTTATTTTAGGTACAGGTCCTGGTTGGGCTGGAAGTGGAGGTCCATGGGTGAAACCTGAAGATTCAATGCAACATTTAGTTGCTGGTGTAACAGAAATTTCTGGTCCAAAAAGTTTTAAAAGTAAACTTGCTGTACCGAAGCCTCCTAAACCAAATTATTTTGCAGGTATGAGTGAACAATGGATAAAGGTTCGTGAAGATTGGTATGAAGATGTTTCTGTTCTTGCTTTTCCCACACCATCAGATGATGTAGTCATTGATAAACTTGATCTGAAAACATTAAAAGAGACACAGCCTTATTCAATTTGGAAACATATTCCTCGATATGTACGTTCAGATGCAACATACAAGGAACTCAAAGAAGAAAGTGTTATTAATCAAGATATGATTATTGATTTATCTAATCTGATGTTAGCGGATGGAACATTAGAATGGGAAGTGCCAGAAGGAAATTGGACAATTATGCGTTTTGTTTCACGCACCACAGGCCAAACTACAAGACCTGCTCCTACACCAGGACATGGTTTTGAAACTGATAAATTTAATCCTGAATCCTATGAGAAACATTGGAACAACTTTCAACAAAAGCTATTAGATCGTATAGGGCCAAGAGAGTTAAGTAGTAGTTGGACTCGTATTCATTTAGATAGTTGGGAAATGAGTTCTCAAAATTGGTCGAAATCATTTCAAGAAGAATTCATTAATCGCCGAGGTTATGATCCAAAACCTTTTTACCCAGCTTATGCAGGTATGGTAGTAGATAGTTTAGAGAAAACAGAGAGGTTCTTATGGGATTTACGTAAAACTGCACAGGAGCTAGTCATTGAAAATTATGTTGAGGTAATCAAAGCAAAGGCACATGAGCATGATATGGCGTACTCAAACCAACCTTACGATATGAATCCAGCAGGAAATCTTGATCTTGGTTCAGTTGCTGATATTCCAAGTTGTGAATTTTGGGATTACCGAAATAGTGATTTGGTTGATAGTCTTTATAGCTGTATTGAAGCAACAAGTATCGCTCATACAATGGGCAAGTCAGAGGTGCCAGTTGAAGCCTTCACTTCTGTAATACCAAATCGTTTTCACGCATATCCCGGACAAATGAAAAATCAAACTGACTGGGCACTCGCATTTGGAGTAACTAATTTTATTTTTCATACATTCCAACATCAGCCTTTAGGGAATGAGGCATTGCCTGGAATGTCTATGGGACCTCATGGATCAAATTGGCATCGTCACCAAAATTGGTGGGACATGCTTCCTGCATATCACGATTACATTAGTCGTTCATCATACCTTTTGCAGCAAGGAGTTACTGTTTCAGATATCTTATATTTAACACCAGAGGGCGTACCACATATCTTCTGGCCACCCGCAGATGCATTATTGGGAACCGGACTATTGAAGGATAAACGTGGCTATGGATTTGACGCTGTATCACCACGTATTTTAATCAACCGAGCCTCTATTAAAGATGGTCAAATTGCTTTCAAGAATGCATCGAGCTACAAAGTAATGATTTTACCTAAATTGGATACTATGACACCTGAAACTCTTGAGGCAATCATTGGTTTTGTTGAAGAAGGTGCAACCATAATTGGAAATCCACCAATTAAATCACCTAGTCTTGTTAATTATCCCGATAGTGATGCAAAGGTGGTAGAGCTTGCAACAGAGTTATGGGGCAGTCTAGATCTACCTGTATCTTTAACGGCGCGAAAAGTAGGAAAAGGTACAGTTTATTGGGGACAAGATATTTACCTCAAGAAAGATGATGAAGAGGAGTTTTATCCTTCATATGTTAAAACAGCTAATCTTTTAAAAGAGATCGGACTTGATGAAGATTTTTCAGTTGGAGGAGCACCCATTAGATTTACTCATCGAAAAACAAATGACCGAGATATTTATTTTGTCGCAAATACTTCCGACAGCATAATAAGTGTTGATGCAGATTTTCGTGTATCTGGCATGACACCAGAATTATGGCATTCTGAAACAGGCGAAAGAAGAAGTCTACCAAACTTTATTGATAGAGGGGATAAAACAACTATACCATTGCAATTTGAAGCGCATGAAAGCTATTTTGTTGTTTTTGGAAAAGATGATAAAGGGTTTCCATCTAACGGTAAAAATTTCCAAACTTTTAATGATGTAAAACTTGTTGATGGAGAGTGGTCTGTTTCATTTGATCCTAAACGTGGTGGCCCAGAAAATATTATTTTTGAGAGCTTGGTTGATTGGAAGGATCATACAGAGCCTGGGGTAAAACACTACTCAGGCAAAGCAACATATACCAAAACATTCGATGTACAAGCAGAAATAAAACCAAAAGATAACTACTTTATAGAGCTTGGCCCAACATATGAAATGGCAAGAGTTACCCTTAACGGTGAAGACTTAGGTACTGTTTGGACATCGCCATGGAGGTTGCCTACTAAAACTGCTCTTAAATCTAAAGCTAATATTCTTAAAGTCGAAGTCGCCAATTCTTGGGAAAATCGTTTAATTGGAGATACTTTAGCTGAGGATAAAGATGTCCGCACATTGAAATGGTCTTCAGGTCTTCTAGAAGGTAAAGAATATAAGGCAGGTCGTTACACTTTTACTACATACCTAAAGGCGGCATCTGACTTTGGTGATATTAAACTAGAGCCGCCAAAACTCCAGCCATCTGGACTTATTGGGCCTGTAAAGATCGTTAAAGTAGATCAAAGTAATCAATGATGAGATACTTCTCATTTTTCATTTTTTTATTACTTCTATCTTCATGTGAAAGCCCTGGAAGTAAGAAGTCAAATCTTACATTTGCAGAATTATATGGGGATTTATCAACAGAAAAAATCAACAATACTGTGTATGGTTTCGCAGTTGATAAGACGGATGAGTGGGAACAGGTTGGCGATAAATTAATCACAAACTTCATCAATATGTACAATTTGCACATTAATCATGAACCTGATGATGTAGAGTATCCATTTAAAGGTTGGTTTTTTGGCTGGGTAAAAGACCAGTGTAATGAGGGTTATGCAGGCTGTGATGCTATTTATGCTGCAAAATCAAAAACTTTAACTGGTCCATGGTTAGTATACAGTGGTGATAACTTAGATGGATCTGCAAAATGGACAACCGATAAGTTTATAGATCAATGGGTCCCTGTTTTAGCTGGAGGGCCAAACAACTATGATAATTGGCATAATGGAGATCCATCAGTAAT
This sequence comes from SAR86 cluster bacterium, assembly GCA_023703535.1. Taxonomy (NCBI): domain Bacteria; kingdom Pseudomonadati; phylum Pseudomonadota; class Gammaproteobacteria; species SAR86 cluster bacterium. The sequence goes on along the minus strand of CP097967.1, from coordinate 643,773 downwards.
ACGTCATAATGACCTTTACTATATGGCTTACAGCGCAACTGGCCATAACAGAGATGGCATACCATTCGGTCAATCTGGTGATACTGATAGTGATATAAGTGTTGTGATGGGGGCAACATCGCAAGATGGCATAAACTGGATTAAATCTGAGGAGCCAATTTTAATTTACGATCCACAATGGGGGCAATCTCCAATGAAAAAAGGAGATTATATGCACGAGTTTGGTTCATACCATCGTCCTTCTTTAATATTTGAAGATGGTAAATTCAAACTATGGTTTGATGCATATGTAAAAGACAATTTCCATACACTCTATGCAGAAAATAGTGAAAATTTTATGGTAAAAAATGATTGGAACATAAAGAGAGGTATGGCTAAACCAGCATTAAAAAATTTTCCAAATCCAGATGTTGTTAAGATTGAAGAACTTTACTTAGGATTTGGAGATCCAGTGCATCCTGAAGCTCCCGAAAAAGGTTGGGGAAGTAGAAAAATTACTTGGGCTGTTTCTTTAAATGGACAAGACTGGAAGCCAGTTGGTTACATGGAAACAGATGATGGATGGCAAGGCATCATGGTGCCAGAAGTTATTGTGAATCAAGAAAAAGGTAATTATGTAGTGAGTCTTACTTATGGGACCATGATCAAAGGTCATTATCATCAAGACAGCATAAGATTAAAACGTTGGATTGTTAGTCAAAGTGAACTCAGTGATCTCAGGGAGTATATTTCAGTAAAGAATTAATTGCTTAGACAAATAATTTGTTTAAGTAAAACCTTTTCATAGATTGTCATGCAGATTAAAATGATGACGTATTATTAATTAACTCTAAAAAGAAACAATGGATGCTTTAACACCAGCAGAGTCATCTCCATTTTTGGGGGTCCTCCTCCATGCTGTTGGGGGTTTGGCTGCAGCAAGTTTTTATATACCATTTAAAAAGGTTGTAGGTTGGTCTTGGGAAACTTTTTGGATCATAGGTGGTTTTTTTAGTTGGATTGCTGCGCCTTGGGCACTTGCATTAATTATTGTTCCGCAAACCTTAGAAGTATTAGCACAAGCTGATTTAAGTTCTATATTTTGGACATTTCTTTTTGGAATGTTATGGGGTGTTGGCGGACTTACCTTTGGTTTAACTTTACGTTATTTAGGTATTGGATTAGGTTACTGTTTAGTATTAGGTATAAGTGCTGTCCTTGGAACGCTTGTTCCACCATTATTTAGTGGAGAATTATTTAATATAGTTAAAACAACATCTGGCCAAGTTCTGTTACTTGGTGTGTTTATTTGCTTAAGTGGCATTGCATTGAGTGGAAAATCGGGCATTAGAAAAGAAAAAGAGCTCTCAGAGAATAAAGAAATTGTCGATAGTAGTGAATTTGGTTTCATTAAAGGTACATTGATTGCTTTATTTTCAGGGATAATGAGTTCATTTATGGCTTATGCATTTGTAGCAGGAAAACCAATTGCAGATTTAACAGTTGAATTTGGTGGACCTTCATTATGGCAAAATTTACCTGTTTTGATTGTGGTGCTTGCAGGTGGGTTTGTAACAAATTTAATTTGGTGCGCAATATTATCTTATAGAAACAATACTTGGAAAGAATTTTTTGGCGTATCAAAATCTGAGGATGGAAGTGTATTAACACTTACTTCGTCTACGATTTTTGTAAATGTCATTTTTTGTGCGATAGCTGGAACTACATGGTATTTACAATTCTTCTTTTACGGTGCAGGAACAACATTAATGGGAGAATATGAGTTTTCTAGTTGGAGTCTACATATGGCAAGTATAATTATCTTCAGCACTTTTTGGGGCTTAGCCCTTCGTGAATGGAAAGGTGTAAGTAGAGAAACTCAAACCTGGAATATAGCAGGTTTGTCTGTATTAATTTTGAGCATGATTGTAATTGGTTGGGGAAATACACTTTCGACAAATGCTTTGGTAAACTGAAATTTGAAAAGAAGACTGTATTTTATTGATATATGAAAATTGGACTTTTCTCTATAGGCCTTGATACATATTGGGATCAATTCGATGGATTATTGAATAATCTAGAGGGATATCATGGCGAAATAAGCAAAAAGTTAAATGGTATGGGTGCAGATATCGTTGATTTAGGCATGGTAGATAATACTGAAAAGGCACAATTTGCAGCTAAAGAGTTTAAACAAGCTGACGTAGAAATTATTTTTCTTTTCGTTTCAACCTATGCTTTATCATCTACCGTTTTGCCTGTTGTTCAAAAGGCAAAAGTTCCAATCGTGATACTTAATTTACAGCCCGTCGCACAATTAGATTACAAATCTTTCAATGCTCTTGGTGACAGAGGTGTAATGACAGGTAAGTGGTTAGAGCATTGTCAATCATGTTCATTACCAGAACTGGCATCAGTATTTAATAGAGCTGGAGTAGAGTATCAAATAGTTTCTGGGTACCTGCAAGAAGATTATGTTTGGCAAGAGATAAATGATTGGGTTGATGCTGCAAGGGTTGCTTTGGCTATGAGAACCAATCGTGTAGGAGTTTTAGGTAACTATTACGGCGGAATGCTTGATGTTTACAGCGACCTTACCCAACAATCTGCTGTATTTGGGAATCATTTTGAAATGCTTGAGATGTGTGAACTGTTTGAATTTCGTAAATCTGTAACAAAGCAAGAATTGGAAGATAAGATAAATGAATTTGGAAACAAATTTAATGTATCAGAGGAGTGTGATCATTCAGAAATAGAGAGAGCTGCAAAGACTTCAGTAGCTTTAGATAAGTTAATAAATGAGCATAAACTTGGTTCTCTAGCTTACTACTATGAGGGCTCTGGCGAATATGAAGATATTGTAACTTCACTTATTGCTGGAAATACTCTTCTTACAGGAAGAAATGTACCTAGTGCCGGTGAGTGTGAAATTAAAAATGTTCAAGCAATGAAAATAATGGATCTATTCGGCGCTGGAGGATCTTTTTCTGAATTTTATTTATCAGATTATGTTGATGATGTTGTATATCTTGGACATGATGGTCCTGCGCATTTTGCAATTGCAGAGGGAAAAGTTTCCCTTGTCCCACTACCTGTATATCATGGCAAACCTGGAAATGGTTTATCTATTCAAATGACGGTAAAGCATGGACCGATAACTATTCTTTCAGTTGTTCAGCATCGAAATGGAAAAATTTCCCTTCAATTTGTTGAAGGAGAATCAGTAGAGGGTCCTGTTCTTGCAATAGGTAACACCAATAGCAGATACAAATTTCCAATGGGAGCAAGAGATTTTATGAATGAATGGTCTATAGGTGGTCCTTCACATCACTGTGCTATTGGAGTTGGCCACATAGGCGATAAACTAGAAAAGCTTTCTAAAATATTAGGAATTGAATCCCACTGGCTAAAATAATTTAAATATCCTCAGATGGAAAATAAAACAGAATTAGCTAAAGAAGTGATACGTAAGTCTTTTGTAATGTCTGTAGCTCCAGATAAACAAAATGAATATAAATTGAGGCATGATAATATTTGGCCTGAACTTGAAAAAGCGTTAAAAGAACATGGGGTTAAAAAGTATTCGATATTTTTAGATTCTAGCTCAAGTAAACTTTTTGCTTATCTTGAAATAGAAAGTGAAGTTAAGTGGAATGATTTAGCTAATACTGATATTTGCAAAAAATGGTGGAAATATATGAGTGACATAATGCCAGCTAACCCAGATTACAGTCCGAAATCAGATGAGCTCCACGAAGTCTTCAGACTGACATAAAATTCTCCGCATAACCCTTTTTACCAGTATATGCTCTTACGTTTATTACCAAAGCAGTAACTTTATGCAGCAGACAAAATGTGAAATAATGATAATCGTAAATTTAGGTTTAAATTTTAAAGCTAATTGAGTAGTAAATAAATTACAACGAGGGGTAAATGACAAAAAAGCTTCAAAACAAATGGAATGACAAACTAGCTTCAAAAATGAGCGAACCCGAGCTGCTGCTTTACCGTTCAAATCTTTTGGGATCAGATCTTCGAATCACAAATTTTGGGGGAGGAAATACCTCAGCAAAAATAGAAATGCCTGATACTCTGACTGGAAAAAATCAGAATGTTTTGTGGGTAAAAGGTTCTGGCGGAGATCTTGGGAGTATGAATTTAGATGGCTTCTCAACTTTGTATATGGATAAGCTTAATAAATTAAAAGAACTGTATAGAGGTTTGAAATATGAAGATGAAATGGTTGATTATTTACCTCATTGCACATTTAACTTAAATCCAAGGGCAGCAAGTATTGATACATCATTACATGCTTTTATTCCTAACAAGCATGTTGACCATACACATCCAGACGCAGCAATAGCTGTTGCTTGTATGAAAAACAGCAAAAAAATGACAAAGATTATTTTTGGGGAAGATATAGCTTGGATTGAGTGGCAAAGACCTGGCTTTGATTTAGGATTGAAGCTGGAGAAAATTGCTAAGTCCAATCCAAAATTAAAAGGAGTTATATTAGGCCAGCATGGATTATTTACATGGGGTGAAACATCAAAAGAATGTTATGAGCTGACATTATCTACTATTCAGCGTGCTGCTGATTGGTTTGAAAAGAATAAGACTAAAGAAGCATTTGGTGGAGCCAAATATAAAAAAACTCTAAGTCAATCTGAGAGAATTGAGGTTGCATCTAAATTAATGCCTCACCTAAGAGGGAAAATTAAAACAGATGAATATAAAGTTGGGCACTTTATAGATGACAAGAGTGTCTTGGAATTTGTGAATTCCAAAAAACTACACAAACTTGCAGATCTTGGAACTTCATGTCCTGACCATTTTCTTCGGACTAAAATGTGTCCTCTTGTTATAAATTTTGACCCAAATTTAAAAAGTTTGGATAAAGCTATTACATCTACCATTGATCAGCTAGATGGCCAAGTAAACTCATATCGCAAACTTTACACAAAGTACTATAAAAAATGTAAGCGCAAAAACAGTCCGCCCATGCGTGATCCGAATGCAGTTGTGTATTTAATACCTGGAGTAGGAATGATTACTTTTGCAAAGAACAAAAGTACAGCTCGCATTGCTGGTGAGTTTTATGTAAATGCAATTAATGTCATGCGAGATGCAGATCGAGCTGACCAATACGTTGGACTTCCAGAACAAGAGGCATTTGATATTGAGTATTGGTTATTAGAAGAAGCAAAATTAAAAAGAATGCCATCTCCTAAAAGTCTAGCAGGAAAAGTAGCCTTTATAACTGGCGGTGCAGGCGCTATTGGAAAAGCATCTGCAATAAGGTTGATGCAAGAGGATGCTTGCGTAGTTTTGGCTGATATAAATAAAAAACAACTCGAAAAAACAGTAAATGAGTTAGCGAGTAAGTTTGGTGAAGATCAAGTAAGAGGCATTGTCTGTAATGTAACTAAAGAGGCTTCTATAAAAAATGCAATTAGATATTGTTCCTTAGAGTATGGTGGTTTAGATGTTCTTGTATCTAATGCAGGAATGGCAAGTTCTGCTCCACTTGAAGAAACAAGTGTTGAAATGTGGAATCAAAACTTTTCTATTTTAGCCGAAGGCTATTTTCTCGTATGCAGAGAAGGTTTTAAAGTTTTAAAAGCACAAGAAACTGGAGGTTCAATTATTATTGTAGCTAGTAAAAATGGTCTAGTTGCTTCCCCAAATGCATCCGCTTACTGCACTGCTAAGGCAGCTGAGCTACAGTTATCTCGAGCAGTAGCATTGGAGGGAGCACCATTTGATATTCGTTGTAATGTAGTTAATCCAGATGCAGTTTTGAGAGGTTCTAGCATATGGGATGGAAAATGGCGAAAGGAAAGAGCAGCTGCATATAAAATAGATAGTAAAGAACTGGAAGAACATTATAGAAAACGCAGTCTTTTAAAGAAAAATGTATATCCCGAGGATGTAGCTGAAGCTTTGTATTTTTTCGCATCTGATGAATCTTCTAAATCGACTGGAAACATAATTAATGTTGATGCAGGACACCCTCCATCATTTACAAGATGATAATGATTTTTAAAGATAAAACATGAAAGAAATAATTAATCAAAATCTGATACAAGATCATAACTTAAAAAACTCTAAATCTTTGGAAAAAGATTTTGAATTTTTGGGAGAGCAACTTCAACAAAGAGGGATAAGGATTGAAGAAATAATTCAAAAACTGGACTCATTTATGATAGCTATTCCGAGTTGGGGAACTGGTACAGGAGGAACAAGATTTGCTCGTTTTCCAGGCATAGCAGAACCTAGGAATACATTTGAAAAGCTGGAAGATTGCAGCACAATAAATAAATTAGTTAGATGTTGCCCAATGGTTTCACCTCATTTTCCATGGGATAAAGTTGATGATTTAAAAGAGCTAAAGGAATTTGCAGATAATCTTGAACTTTCTTTTGGTTCTATAAATAGCAACACATTCCAAGACCAACAAGGACAAACACATTCTTATAAATTTGGAAGTTTAACTAATGTTTCAAAAGAGGTAAGGAATCAAGCTATCAAGCATAATGTTGAGTGTATAGAGTGGGGAAAAGTGCTTGGTTCAGATTCTTTAACTGTTTGGATTGGAGATGGGAGCAATCTACCCGGACAACAACATTTTACTCATGCTCTAGAAAGATACTTAGATAGTTGTAGTCAGATTTATGAATCTTTACCAGATAATTGGCAGATGTTTCTGGAGCATAAGATGTTTGAGCCAGCCTTTTACTCTACTGTAATTCAAGATTGGGGAACAAGTGTTCTTTGTGCGATGGAATTAGGGCCAAAAGCAAAATCATTAGTTGATTTAGGACATCATGCTCCAAATGTGAATATAGAAATGATTGTTGCAAGATTAATTCAATTCCAAAAGTTAGCAGGCTTCCATTTTAACGACAGTAAATATGGTGATGATGATCTGGATAGCGGAAGTATTAATACATACCAACAGTTTTTGATACTAAACGAACTTGTTGATGCGGAATACCGTAAGGTCAAAGGATTTAATCCCGCTTACATGTTAGATCAATCACACAATGTTACTGACCCAATTGAAAGCTTAATTAATTCTTCAGTTGAGGTGCAAAGATCATACTTAAAGGCACTGTTAGTTAATCGTGAAAAATTACAGGGCTATCAAGATGAAAATGATGCACTAATGGCATCGAATGAGTTAAAACTAGCCTATAATACAGATGTTTCACCAATTTTAGCAATGTACAGAATGCGTGCTGGTGGTGCAATTGATCCCATAGCAACTTATAGATCTGCTAATTATAGAAAAAATTTGGAATCAGCAAGACCTTCAACAAATTCAAATTCATCAGGTATCGTATAAAAATTGAGTTAGTAAAATCATGACAGCTGCTGATGCAACTTCTTTAGTTATTGATATTGGTAAAACAAATATAAAGATTCATGTTCTTGATAGATCTCATAATAATTTAGCTACTTTCAATAAAAAAAATAGTGTTTTTCATAATTCTTTTTACGATGCTGTAGATGTTGACGGGATTTGGACATGGATAATTAAGACCATTAAAATCTGCTCTCAAAATTTTCAAATAAATTCTTTAGTAGTCTCTGGACATGGTGCTACTGGAGCACTTATAGACATATCTAAAGGTGAAGATGGTCTTGTTTTACCAATAATGGATTATGAGTGGAATGGGTTAGAGTCTGTTAATGTTGAGTATGAAGGCATTAGGCCCTCTTTTGAAGAGACTTTTTCTCCAAGCCTTCCTGCTGGATTAAATTTTGGTAAGCAGCTTTTTTGGCAACAAAAAAATTTTCCAGAAGAATTTAAAAATGCGAATGCGATATTAATGTATCCGCAATATTGGTCATGGCGCTTAACGGGGAATCTTTCTTCAGAAGTTTCATCAATTGGCTGTCATACTGACTTATGGGCGCCAAGTTCAAAAAAATTTTCAAGTCTTGTAGTAGAGCAGTCTTGGAGTAAGTTATTCCCCCCATTTGCAAATGCATGGGATGTTATTGGAACAGTCTCTAAAGATGTTGCTGATGCTACTGGGCTAAATAGCTCATGTGTTGTTCATGTGGGCGTTCATGATAGTAATGCAAGTTATTTGAGGTATTTACTATCAAAAAGGAATGATGAATTTTGTGTGATATCAACAGGGACATGGGTAGTATGCATGTCGAGCCAAGAATCACTCGGTTGTCTGGATTCATCTAAGGATATGCTGGCGAATATTAATGTTGAGGGGCAACCAGTTCCATGTATTCGTTTTATGGGCGGGAGGGAATACGAAATGATTTGTTCTTTAACAAACTGTTCAAGTGACCAAATTGTGAACGATGATGATATAAAACAAATTATTGTAGATGGAGTAATGGCATTACCAAGTTTTAGTAATGGCAATGGCCCTTATGGAAAAAATAGATCAGAAATTCTTGGCATTCCTAAAAATGGCGCCGCTCTAGCTACAATATATTGTGCTCTCATGATAAGCTGCTGTTTAAACAAATTAAATACGCAGGGCGACGTTATTATGGATGGTAGCTTTTTAAAAAACCCAATACTTTGTCGATTAGTGGCACAACTTTGTGGCAAAAAAAATCTTTATATTTCAAATGATGAGGCTGGAACAGTTAAGGGCGCTGCACAACTAACTCAATGGTCTCAATTGCCAATATTAGAGCTTGAAAAATGTGAACCATACAACATTGAAGGGTTAGACTTATATGTATCTTCGTGGTTTAAAGCAATCGGGGAAATTAAATGAAAGCAGCCTGTGTTAGAGATTACAAATTGCTTGCCAAAAAGCGATTACCTAAATTTTTATTTGAATATTTAGCTGGCGGCTCATATTCTGAGGTGACAATGAAGCAGAATATAGCTGATTTGCAAGCTCTATCGTTAAGGCAGAGAGTTTTAAGTGGTTCTCCAGATATAGATACAAAAGTAGAATTATTTGGCTCTAACTATAATTTACCTGTGGCACTTGGTCCGGTTGGATTGGCGGGCATGTATGCACGTAGAGGAGAATGCCAAGCTATAAAAGCAGCAGAAAGTTCTGGAGTGCCATTTGCATTGTCAACAGTAGGCGTATGTCCCATAGACGAGGTTGCAAAGGTTTCAAATAAGCCATTTTGGTTTCAGTTGTACATGATAAAAGATAGATCATTTATGATTGATTTGTTAACTCAAGCGCGAGAGGCAAAATGTTCTGCACTAATTTTTACAGTTGATATGCCAGTCCCTGGTTCACGATATCGTGACTACCACTCAGGCTTAGCAGGAGAGAGTTGGCTTTCAGGAAATTTACGAAGAGTTTCACAAGCAATCATGAAACCATCTTGGGCATTGGATGTTGGGTTACTTGGAATGCCGCATAAATTAGGAAATGTAGCACCTGTATTAAAAAAGAATAGTGGCCTTGAAGACTTTATGGGCTGGATGAGTTCAAATTTTGATCCAGCAGTTTCTTGGAAAGATATAGAATTTGTAAGAGATAATTGGGATGGCCCAATTGTTCTAAAGGGCATTCTTGATCCAGAGGACGCATTGCAAGCCGCTAAATTGAATGTTGATGGAATCATAGTTTCTAATCACGGAGGCAGGCAGCTTGATGGAGTCATTTCATCTGCTAAATCTTTACCTAGGATTGCAGATGCAGTTGGAGATAAACTCGATGTCTTGGTTGATGGAGGTATAACCTCAGGACTTGATGTTGTTCGTATGCTTGCACTGGGAGCAAAGTCTGTTTTGCTTGGAAGAAGTTGGGTATATGCACTTGCTGCTAAGGGGCAAAAAGGGGTAGAGCACGTAATTGATTTAATTCACAAAGAAATGATTGTTGCGATGACATTGACTGGATGTCGTTCATTAAAGGATATTAATAGGAAAGTAATAGACAATTCTTTAATTAAATAGCTTAATGATTAGTAAGTCTAGGTTAGGTTTTGTATTAGCGATAGTTGTAGTTTTTTTTGCAGGCATTTTTTTAGGCAACTTTAACAAACAAAATTTACCAATATTATGGCCTTCAAATAATGAAGATATTGTCTATGCTACGATTAATGAATGGGATAGCGAAAGATTTTCTAACGTTAGTAGCTTTAAAAAGATATCTTTGAATGCTGATGAAAATACAGGTATTTTTTTAACATATGGGCAATCTAATTCAGCAAATCACGGAAGAGTGAATGTTGATTACTATCCTAACGTTTATCAATTCTTTCTTGGAGAAGTTTATGAGTATAAAAATCCCTCTCTAGGTGCAACGGGAGTTGATGACTCAGTTTGGGGCCTTGTTGGTAATAAATTAATTACACAAAATATATATACAAAGGTCATATTTGCCAATACAGGTTGGGGAGGTATGTCAATTTCTCAACTTAAAGAGGGACATTATTTCGATTTTTTTATTAATACATATAAAGATCTCTTTAATCGATTTGGCAGGGTTGATGCAATTCTTTTTCACCAAGGCGAATCCGATAATTATCCAGATAGGGTCGATCTTTACTACGATAATTTTATTAAGTTCGTTAGGTCTATAGAAGATAAAGGAATAGAAGTGCCAATATATCTATCACAAGCAAGTTACTGCACCTCAGCTTTTCCGGTTAATAAAGTTTTAACCAATAGCCAACGTAAGCTAGTAATTGATAATGATATTATATTACAAGGGCCAAATACTGATTTGCTAATAGATACAGAATTCAGATTTGACCAATGTCATTTTTCGGAAAAAGGGAATGAAAAATTTGCAAATATGTGGGTCGAGAGCATTAAATCTAACATTTCAAATTAAATATGATTATGAAAAAAATATTTAAGCAAATATCGAAATTAATAATGATTCCAGCTGTTTCTTTTATATTTCTATTTGCTTGCAGTGAAGGCACTTCAAAAGTTAAGGAAAACGAACTTAAAATACAACAACTTGATTACGATTTTATAAACCCTCCTGAAAGCATTCAAACAAGTGTCTATTGGTATTGGATATCTGACAATATTTCAAAGGATGGAGTTGTGCGTGATCTGCGTTCAATGAAAGCAGCAGGCATTAATCGTGCCTTCATTGGAAATATTGGACTTGATGATGTTCCCTATGGAAATGTAAAAATGCTTAGTGATGAGTGGTGGGAAATAATACATGTAGCCCTAAAAACAGCAACTGAACTTGATATTGATATTGGGATTTTCAATTCACCAGGATGGTCTCAATCGGGAGGCCCATGGGTAAAAGCTGAGAATTCAATGCGTTATCTCATTAGTTCAGAAACAGAAGTGACTGGACCAAAAAAGTTTTCTCAAAGACTAGAAAAACCACACGAAATATTTCAAGACGTAAGAGTTGTCGCGTATCCAAGTGTAGTTGGTGAAAATAGTGTTTTAGATATTTCTAATAGTGAAATTTATTCCAAACCCAATATATCAAAATTATCCCAAGCTCTTGATGATAATCTTAAAACAGGTTTTACATTCCCCTCTGAAGGTGAATTTGTTATTGATATAAAAGCAAAAGAATTCTTCACAGCTCGAAGTCTTACTATTTCAACTATCGAAGTTCCGATGGTGGCAAATGTACAATTTCAAGCAAAGAAAGATAACGGTGAATTTATAACGATTAAAGATTTTGAAATAGACCGCTCAAACTCAAATATAAGTGTTGGATTTGTTCCATGGGCGCCTGTTGTGATTTCTTTCCCTAAGGTAACCGCGAGTGATTTTCGTCTAATTTTTGATTATAAAAACACTCAAAATGAATGGGTTTATCCTCAGAATGAGGAAATATCAGGAATTGCTGAGATTGTAATATCTGAAACCCCACGTGTTGAACGTTTTGCAGAGAAGACATTAGCAAAAATGTTTTCCTCTCCATTACCTTATTGGGAGGAGTATCAATGGAAACAGCAAGCAGATGTTGATAGCCAAACATTAGTTGTTGATCCCTCTAAAGTAATTAATCTAAGTGATTTTTTATCTTCAGATGGTGTATTAAATTGGGATGTCCCTGAGGGAAAATGGATTATTCAACGTTCAGGTATGACACCTACCGGAATTAAAAATGGTCCAGCATCTCCTGAAGCAACTGGTTATGAAGTTGATAAGATGAGTAAGAAGCATGTTGAGACTCATTTTTATGGACATATTGGTGAACTTCTGGAACGCGTCCCCGAGAAGGATAGAAAATCACTTAAAGTGGTGGTTCTTGATAGCTATGAAAAAGGTGCTCAGAATTTTACTGATGGTTTTTTAGAGGAGTTTGAGGAAACATATGGCTATGATCCTTTACCTTATTTACCAGTCTATCAAGGTACAGTGGTAGGAAGTCAAAATTCATCAGATGCATTTTTATGGGACATGCGTCGTCTGGTTGCAGATAAAATTGCCTATGACTATGTTGGAGGATTAAGGGAAGTAAGTAACAAACACAATTTAACTACATGGCTAGAAAATTATGGACATTGGGGCTTTCCAGGAGAATTTCTTATGTATGGAGGACAAACTGATGAACTAGGAGGCGAGTTCTGGAGTGAGGGAACTTTGGGTGATGTAGAAAACCGTGCAGCTACTTCAGCTGGACATATTTACGGAAAATCAAAGATTTCAGCAGAGTCGTTTACATCTAGCAGTATGGCCTTCTACCGTCACCCTCGCATCATAAAAAAACGTGGTGATCGTTTTTTTGCAGTGGGCATTAACAATACTTTATTGCATGTTTATATCACACAACCATATGAGGACAAATCACCTGGTATGAATGCTTGGTTTGGAACGGAATTTAATCGTAAAAATACATGGTTCTCGCAAATTGATGTTTATTTAAAATATCTAAAACGTAGTAACTTTCTACTTCAGCAAGGAAAAAATGTTGCTGATATTGCTTATTTTATCGGTGAGGACACACCAAAAATGACTGGCATTACAGACCCTGATGTTCCTATAGGCTACCAGTTTGATTATATGAATGCTGAAGTGATCTTGAAATACATGACTGTTGAAGACGGTTTAATTACTCTCCCACATGGGACACAGTACAAGATTATGGTTTTACCAAAGTTAGAGACAATGCGCCCTGAATTACTAACTAAAATTAATCAACTTGTTAATGACGGTGCTGTTATATTAGGACCGCCACCTAACCGTTCACCAAGTCTACAAAACCAACCTCAGGCAGATTTAGAAGTAAAGAAAATGGCGAGGTTGCTTTGGGGCGAAATAGACGGAGTGAATGTAAAGGCTCGTCAAGTAGGCAAGGGGCTTATTATTAATGGTATGAACATGACAGAAGCATTTGACTTAATTGACACAGTTCCAGATGTAAAATTACCACAAGATAATTCAATTCATTTTGGACATCGTACACTTGACGGGAAAGAAATTTATTATCTAACAAACCAGACAAATCAAACTCAAGTCATTGCCCCAGAATTTAGAATAACTAATATGTTGCCAGAGTTATGGCTTCCAACTACGGGTGAAAGGCGTGTTCTGCCAGATTTTGATATTAGAGGGCAGGTAACTGCAGTACCTATGATGCTTGAACCTTATGAAAGCGTGTTCGTAGTTTTTAGAACACCCTCAGATACACCAATATCAACAAGCATTTCAACAAATTACCCAAAATTATCGCTTTTAACAAATGTTAACTCACCTTGGAAAGTCAATTTTAATGCATCTCAAAGAGGACCAAAAGAACAAGTAGAATTTTCAGAGTTATTTGATTGGACTAATTCAGACAATGAGCTTATTAAGTATTACTCAGGAACTGCCTATTATTCGAATAAATTTACATTGCAATCTTTATCTAAGGATAAAAAGATTTTAATTGATTTAGGTAATTTTACCGCTATGGCAAAAGTTAAAGTTAATGGAAAATATGCTGGTGGCTTATGGACACCACCTTATCAACTTGATATTTCGGACTTAGTAATACCGGGTGAAAATGAATTGGAAATCGAGATCGTAAATACTTGGGTTAATCGTATTATTGGAGATATGCAGCTTCCAGAATCTCAGCGAAAAATATGGACAGTTGTGAATCCTTATGATGCTGATACTCCATTGCAGCCTTCTGGTCTTATCGGCCCAGTGTCAATATATAGTGCCTCATACTAAAATAGCGTTAAATTGATAATTAATTCAATTAATTTTTCTTGTTGAATCTCTTCCAGGTAGAGTGCAGGAAGTAAAACCAAACTCCATTTATTATGGGTTCAATAAATGCATCAGCCGCTGCAAGGTTTAAAGGGGCACCTGTAATAAAATAAACACAAATGGTGGCAATAAATATATGTCCGATTGTGTAAACAACTGTTAGGCCAAGACTGTCAACTTTGCTTATCCTTTTGCTTATATTAACTATAAGTTCTGTCATGCCTTTATTCTATTGAAACACTAATTAAATTCAAGGTATGTCTGCCAAGCAATTTCTTGTAAAAATAATTTATCTTTATCTGTAATACGATTTAAGTAGTCATAATCAAGACCAACAGGGGATTGGCTTGTTATAAATGCAAAAATTACACATGCACCTAAGTATGTGCCTAACATTCCAGGGTGACTGCCATCTGGATGATGTAATTTTATATCTGGTTTTTGTGAATATGCGATTTCATATGCAATACCAACTGGAATAACTAATGCATTACTTTTTCTGCCTGCTTCATAATATGTCATCTTTATTTTTTCAATTAGATTTGGTTCATATCTATCATCATTTTCTGTATAAGCATGAGTCATATATAAAGCTGGAATAACACCTTTTTTTCTTGCTTTTTTACTATATTTAACTGCAGTTTTTATAAACTTTTTTCTTGAGGTTTCATCAATCACTTCACCACTTCCACCTTGCATAATTACCATATCTACTTGTTCTTTACGTTGTAAATTTTTGGGTTTTAGCAAGTGATCAATATTATGATTTTCTAGTCGAGATCCGCCAATAGTTGCGCTTTTAGTGACTATTTCCTGACCCTTAAAATAATCTTCCATCAATTCTTCGACATGGTTATGCATGCTATCGTTATAATATAGATAGCTATTACCTATAAAAAGTATTGATTTTGGATAGTCGCAGAAACCTAGTGTTGAAAAAAATAGTAAAAGAAAAATTTTGATTTTTTTCATTCTAATTATCCTTATGCATTGCAGTAAAACTTATTTGTGAAATAAGATGTTTTTCTTCGTTTGTAATCTGAACATCCCATACAGATGTACTCCTGCCTATATGCTTTGGTTTAGCAGTAGCATAAACATACCCTTCTTTTACACTCTTTAAATGATTGGCAAGCAAATTTAGTCCAACAACAGTTTTTTTCTTAGGGTCCACAACAAGAAATGCAGCAATACTAGCAGTGCTCTCGGCAAGCACACAGGAGGCCCCACCATGCAAAAGACCTAGAGGTTGTTTAGTCTTTGAATTTACTGGCATCTTTGTTTTAATAAAATCATTACCAAGTTCAATAATTTCAATTTCTAAAAGTTCATCAATACCTACTGGAGGGATCTGTATATCTTCAATTTTGTATTCTTTAAACCAAATAGACATTCAGAAATTATAGATGCAATTGTAAATATAAAAAAATATTTCAGTTTTATATAAATTACTTATTAAATTTGCAAAAAAAATTGATTAAACCATTAAAAAGTTTACACTTTTGTTGATTTAACAAAAAAAAGTAGTTTTTTGGTAAAAATCAGATATAAAAATAAATGAAAATTGCTTTAAATGG
This sequence comes from SAR86 cluster bacterium, assembly GCA_023703535.1. Classification (NCBI taxonomy): domain Bacteria; kingdom Pseudomonadati; phylum Pseudomonadota; class Gammaproteobacteria; species SAR86 cluster bacterium. The sequence continues at coordinate 628,071 of CP097967.1, read as the reverse complement.
ATTTGGGAGAATTGGAAGAAATATTCTTAGAACATACATCGAAAATAATAATGGCCCATTACAAATTATTGCAATTAATGATTTAGCTAAAACAGCAACAAATTCTCATTTATTAAAATATGACAGCATACATGGGACTTTAAATGATGAAGTTTCTCACAATGACTCATCTATTTTTGTTAATAAATTTGAAATAAAATGTTTTTCTGAAAAAAATCCTGAAAATCTACCATGGAAAGAATTAGGTGTGGACTTAGTCTTTGAGTGTACAGGCTTGTTCACTTCAAAAGAATCAGCACAAGCACATCTTAGGGCGGGTGCTGAAAGGGTAATAATATCTGCTCCAGGTTCCAATGTAGACAAAACAGTTGTATTTGGAGTAAATCATTCAAGTCTGAATTCAAATCATAAAATTATATCTAACGCTTCATGCACAACAAATTGTCTTGCACCTATCGCTAAAATTGTTAACGACAACTTCAAAATTAAAAATGGTTTAGTTAATACCATCCATTCTTATACTAATGACCAAAAGCTATTAGATACTGCACATGTTGATTTATTTAGGGCTAGATCGGCTACAGAATCATTAATTCCTACAAAAACTGGAGCGGCATCAGCTGTTGGGGAGGTTATTCCAGAGCTTCAAGGAAAAATGGATGGACTTGCAATAAGAGTGCCTACTCCAAATGTTTCTTTACTAGATTTTACTTTTAATACTTCTAAAGAATTTACAATTGACGAATTGAATCAGATCATAGAACAGTCTTCAAAACAAAAGATGAAAGGAATTGTTGATGTAAATTCCGTTCCTCTTATAAGTGTAGATTTCAAAGGAAACCCTCATTCATGCGTTTATGACAAACAGCATACTCAGAAAATAGGAAGTTCAACAAAAATATTAGCTTGGTACGATAACGAATGGGGTTTTTCGAACAGAATGAAAGATCTTGCAACCTACATACAAAACACATTCCATAAACAAATTATCGCTGCCTAGAAATACAACCTAGAATGACTGGCCCAACTTACATTCTAGTTTGCTAGGTAGCGATTCTTTTATTTATTTCGCTCCTTTATCATTTTTTTTGTAAAACTTAACATTGATTCAGAATCAATTTCTTGTTTATCGACACATAAATTTTTATATTTATTGTCAATTGGAAGCCATGGTTCACCTTTACTAAATCCATAATTTTTCTTCTTTGAATTCCAAGGCATTGGAGTTCTACATCCGTCTCTTCCCTTAAAATCAGGCCAAAATGCCTTTCCAAATGGATCTTGCAAATCTTCAAAACCTACCTCTGTTTCAGGAAGACCAAGTTCCTCTCCCTGATAGATGCAAATATTACCCTTCAAGCTAAGAAGCTTTTCCATTAAAATTTTTGGATTTTTTCCAGATCTTGTAGTGATTCTTTTTGAGTCATGATTGCTAAAGGCCCAGCATGGCCAAGAATTAGGATTTTCCTTGAAAAATTTTTCTGCAATTACATCTACTGTATTTAAATCAAATTCTTCAGATAGAAATTCAAAGCAATATGCCATATGTAGTCGATCGTCATTTGTATAAGCAGCTATAGTTTCAAAGGGTTTATCTGATACAACTTCACCAATAGAAATAGCTCCGTATCTGTCTAGAAGCATTCTTATTTTTTGTAGATATGCTGGAACTTCTTTTTGAGTATTGTCATATATATGATGTTGAAGCCCATATGGATTATCTTTATTAAATCCTAAGGGCCTAACTTCAGATTTATCTTTTAAGGGATTGTCCCTGAGATCTTTATCATGGAAAATGAAATTAATTACATCAAACCTAAAACCATCAATGCCAAAATCAAGCCAAAATTTTATTTCTTTTAACATTTGTTCTTGAACTTCAGGATTATGAAAATTTAAGTCTGGTTGAGAATCTAAAAAGTTATGAAGGAAGAACATTTTTCTATTTTCATTCCATTTCCAAGAAGACCCACCAAAAACAGATAGCCAATTATTAGGCAAATGGTTTTTATCTTTTCCAGACCAGACATACCAATCAGTATATTTATTCTTTTTAGTTTTCTGACTTTCAATAAACCAAGGATGCATATCAGATGTATGACTTATAACCAGATCAATCACCATTTTTAAATTAGCATCATGAAATTTTTCTACTAATCGTTTTAAATCATCATTTGATCCGAATAAATTATCTACCAAGCGATAATCAGAAACATCATATCCAAAATCTTTTTGTGGTGATTTGAAAAAAGGTGATATCCAAACATAATCAACTCCTAGATGTTTTATGTAGTCAATTTTTTTTTGAATTCCATTTAAATCACCTTTGCCATTTCCATTGGAATCCATGAAGCTTCTTGGATAGATTTGATATATAACTTTATTTTTCCAAGACATTTATTTACCTTACTACATTCTATTATGCAGTCTAAAATTTTTATATAATCAACAATTTATTTTGGAGCAAATTTTGTCAGAAAATATTCTTTTACTTGATCTTGGTGGAACTAATTTAAGAATTGGTTTAGGCAATAAAGAGCTAAAATCCATAGATAAAATTTCAAAACAAAAAATAGATTCGAATGAACATCTACACGAAATAATAGGAAATATTGTAAGAGATTCAAAGTCCTCAGAGATCGTGATGTCTGTAGCTGGACCAAAAACCAATAACTCTATAACAATGACAAATCGCAACCTAGTTTTTGATAGTGATGAATTAAAAAAAGATACAAATACAAAAATGTTTTCTCTTTTAAATGATTGGGAATCAATAGGGTACTGTTTGCCTCTTTTAGATGATTCAGATATAAAAGTTATAAAAGGGGGCAAAATAGATAACGAACAAACTTGTCTAGCTATTGGCCCTGGCACAGGTCTGGGATTTTCAGTACTTAGATATATTAATGGCCATCCATATGTATCTGCAACAGAATTGGGTAACACACGGCTCTACAATAATTTTTTAATAAATCATTTTGAGCTCGATGATATCGATGAATTTCAAGTTTTAGAAAGTTTTATTTCGGGTAAAGGTTTAGAAAAAATTTATTTTTCTAAAACTAAAGAAAAACTAACTTCTGAGGAAATAGTTAAATCATTTGATAGCGATAAAAATTCGAATTTTGTTCTTATAAAATTTAATGAAGCTATTGGGAAGATACTTTCTGATCTTGCACTTACTTTCCTTGCATATGGAGGAATATATATTGCAGGTAGCTTAATGAGGAGTATAAATGAACTAGACATAAATGATTTCATGAATAATTCCTTTGTTTCTCATCCCTCTAATGAGCATAAAAATATTCTCGAAAATACATCCATTAACCTAATTACAAAAGAACACACTCCATTGTATGGAAACTTGAATTATTCAATTGTTAGGAGGTTTCATGAATAGTTTAGATTATTTAATAGTTGGCATTTATGCGGTTGTTTTAATTGCAATTGCAACGTATGTATCTCTCTCAAAAAAGGGTGAAAAAAAGACTGCAGAAGAGTACTTTCTTGCAGGAAGAACTCTACCTTGGTGGGCGATTGGAACTTCGCTCATAGCTGCAAACATAGCTGCAGATCAAATTATTGGAATGAATGGAGATGCCTATGCTATGGGAATTGCCATTGCAACCTATGAATGGACAGCTGCAGTTGCATTGATTGTTGTAGGAAAATTCTTATTGCCTGTTTATTTAAAACAGAAAGTGTTCACAATGCCTCAGCTTTTATCACAAAGATACGATAAGAATGTAAGTACTTTATTAGCTACATTGATGTTAATAATGTATGTAATGGTCATTCTTCCTACTATTTTGTGGCTTGGTGCAAAAGCAGTTAATAATTTAACTGGACTTGATCTTATTCTTTCAATGATCCTTCTAGGCGGCCTATCTTTAGCATATTCGCTATATGGAGGTTTAAAAGCAGTTGCATTCACTGATGTTATTCAGGTAAGTTTACTCATTTTTGCAGGTCTTTTTGTATCGTACGTAGGTCTTAATGCATTATCTGACGGCAATGGAGTAATTGAAGGTTTCACCATTTTGCAAAGTAATTTTCCAGAAAAGTTTGATGCAATTCTTCCTTATGTTGATAAAGAGACTGATCCTGTAGCTTATGGTAATTATGTTAAATTGCCGGGCGTTTGGGTCCTGATTGGAGGAATGTGGATCGCTCATTTTTATTATTGGGGAACAAATCAGTACATTACTCAAAGAGCCTTAGGAGGAAAAAGTTTAGATGAAGCACAGAAAGGCTTGATGTTTGCAGGATTCTTAAAGATTTTTATGCCAATAGTTGTAGTTTTACCAGGTTTAATAGCAGTTGCATTAGAGGGGAATGTAATTGAATCTTTAGGTGGAGATAGGTCTAAAGCTTATCCATCAATGCTTTCATTACTTCCAAATGGAATTTTAGGACTCACATTTGCTGCACTTGTAGCTGCAATTGTTTCTTCTCTAGCTTCATTAACCAATAGTTTAAGTACTATTTTTACAATGGATATTTATAAAAACTACACTAAAGTAAAAGACACTGAGTTGGTAAATGTAGGAAGATTTGCAGGGACATCTGGTTTAATTCTCTCGATTATAGTTGCGCCTATCTTTCTTGGAAGCTTAGATTCTGCATTTCAATACGTTCAAGAATATATGGGTTTATTTAGTCCTGTAATTTTATTTGTATTTCTGTCAGCAATCTTTTTTAAGAAATCCAGTTCAAAATCAGTTTTGGCAGGTTCATTAGTAGCGTTAGTAGTAGGTGTAATTATGAAGTTATACGTCGCCCAAACAGACCAATCATTAATTGAACCATTTATGCATCAAATGGCAATCTCTTTTGGTATTGCCTTTCTTGTCAGTTTTGCACTATCTGATAAATCAGATAATGCCAAGGTATTTAAGCTCACTTATAAAGATTTTAAAACTTCCAAGCTATTCAATTATGGCTCTATAACAATTTTATTAATATTGTCAGGAATTTATGGTTATTATTGGTAAAAATGAAAAAAGTATTTAGCCTTACATTAATATTTTCCACTCTGATTTATTCTGAAGTAAATTGGGAAAGAGAGCAGGTTTGTCCTGTGCCAGATCCAACTTTCGTTAACAGCCTTATTAAAAAAATGAGTATAGAGGAAAAAGTAGGTCAGGTTATTCAGGCAGATTTAGATTTTATTAAACCATCAGATTTAAGAGATTATCCTATAGGTTCAGTTCTTAATGGTGGAAACACCTCACCGAGAGGTAAACTTAGAGCATCTCCTGCAGAGTGGAAATCTTTAGCTCAAGAATTCTACGAAGAATCGAAAAGAACAGGCGCATCTATTCCGGTGTTGTGGGGAACAGATGCAGTACATGGTCATAGTAATGTTTTTGGGGCAACAATTTTTCCACATAATATTGGTATTGGAGCCGCCGCAAACCCTCAACTTGTTAAAGACATTGGCGCAGCAGTTGCTGAAGAAGTTCTTGCAACAGGATTATTTTGGACATTTGCTCCTACGGTAACAATTCCACAAAACTTTAGATGGGGCAGAACTTATGAGGGTTATTCTGAGGATCCTGTTCTGGTATCAAAACTAGGAAGTGCATTTATAGAAGGATTGCAAGGAACAGAAAAGGAATTTCTGAATGATGCAAAAATATTGGGAACAGCTAAACACTTCCTAGGCGATGGTGGCACCTACTTAGGAATAGATCAGGGCGACACAAGAGCCAATGAAGAGAATATGCGAGTAATTCATGGGGAGCCTTATTTCGCTTCTCTAAATTCTTGTGTAAGAGTTGTGATGGCTAGTTTTAACTCATGGAATGGCTCTAAGGTTCACGGAAACAAATATCTTTTAACAGAAGTTCTAAAAGAAAAAATGAATTTCACTGGATTCGTTGTTGGAGATTGGAATGGCCATCAGCAAGTACCTGGTTGTAATGCTGGAAGCTGTCCTGAATCATTTAATGCTGGAGTTGATATGTTTATGGTTCCAGAAAATTGGAAAGCATTATATAAAAATACAGTTAAACAGGTCAAAGACGGCGAAATATCAATAGAAAGATTAGATGATGCTGTTAAAAGAATATTAACAGTAAAGCAACAGTTAGGCATGTTTGAGGGAAGGGTACCTAATCAGACAAAATATTCTGAGGTAGGGCTTCAAAAAAATAGAGAGATAGCCAGAAGAGCTGTTAGAGAATCCCTTGTATTAATAAAGAATAATAATGCAGTCTTGCCAATGAAAGACCAACAAAAAATTCTTGTTATTGGTGACTCTGCTGATTCATTAAAAATTCAAACAGGAGGCTGGACATTAGATTGGCAAGGAGCAAACAATACTAATAGTGACTTCCCGGGCTCTGTTACATTTCTGCAGGCATTGAAAGAGTATGAAAATCTCGAAATAACTCACAAAAATTCATTATCTAATTTAGATTTAAATAAGAATTATGACCTAGTAATTGTTGCTTATGGAGAGGAGCCTTATGCGGAAGGTATTGGTGATCGAAAGAATTTATTTTATCGAGATTCAAAAACATTAAATACTTTAAAAAGACTGAAAAGGAATGGAAATAAAGTTGTTTCTATTTTCTTTACCGGGAGACCCTTGTGGACCAATGAATTTATAAACCTCTCCGATGCATTTGTTGTCGCTTGGCTTCCAGGAACTGAGTCTCGAGGAATGACAGATGTTCTTGTTGCTAATGAAGATGGTTCGGTTAATTATGACTTTCAAGGCAAGTTGCCATTTAGCTGGCCTAGTGATCCTAATCAATCTACCATTGCCTTTTATGATCCTGCAAGTGATGCGGAATTTGATTATGGATATGGATTAACATATAAATCACCAAAAGCATTAGCTTCCTTAGATGAGAGTTTTGAAAAATCAGATGATTATGGTGATTTAGTCGAGATTTTTTCAGGAAAATTTAATAATCCATTTGAGGGCTTTATCCAAGAAAATAACTCTCCTCAAATTAAGTTGAGCCCAACAAATAATACAACTCAAAATGACATAGTGCAGATAGATTTTATAGATGTAGATAAACAGGATGATACCTTAAGAGTTACTTTTAATGCAGATGGAAATTTAAATAGTTTCCATATCTTAACTACTGAGGTGGTTGGACTTAAGGATTTTCAATCAGGTTTTTTAAACTTTAATGCTAGGGTAGTCGAATCTTCAGGAGCTATATTTTTAGCTGCAACTTGTGGATTTGGATGTATGGGGTCAATTGATGTTACTTCATTGCTAGTTAAATCTAAGTCTTTTGATGGATATTCAGTGCCATTGAAATGTCTAACTGATAAGGGGTTGGATCTATCAAAGACAATTTCACCAATGATTTTATTTGGACCTGCCGATTTAACAATAGATTTTAAAAATATTTCTCTATCAAAAAATTCACTAAAGAAAAAATTTAGCTGTTAATTTTTAGTTCTTGTGGAGATATTATTATTCCATTCTGATCTATATAAGCCCAATAACCAGGTTTAATGTCCACACCTTGCACTTGGATATCAACTGCTATTTCTCCCTTATTTTCTTTGTTACTTTTTTTGGGTGAGGTTCCTAAGGCATAAATACCTAAATCAATATTATGCAGATGCTCAACATCTCGTATATATCCGTTAATTACTATAGCCTCCCACTTGTTTTCTTTTGCTATGCCTGCAACTTTATCACCCATTAAGGCAACTTCCTTTGATGCATGCCCATCTACTATTAAGACCCTATTAGAACCATCAGTAGACAAAACCTCTCTAACTTTGCTGTTATCATTTAAGCAACTAACTGTTTCAATCTTTCCGTAAACCAAATCTTTTTTCCCATAAGCATTGAAGTCCAAAATTACGGGAAGTGAATAATATAAATCGCTTATATCAGGTGTATTCATAAAAAAAAGGAGGGTTGCCCCTCCTTTTTAGTTTAGCAAAATCTAGTTTTTACCAAAAGTATCCAAATCTAATACCATATTGAGCTGGACCGCTATATCCTCCTCTAGGAACTGCACCTTCCCAAGCTCTGTGATATGGAATTCTCTCGTCCATAGCATTGTAGCTATAAGCTTGTGCATACCAGCTTCCCTCTGCAGGTTCAAAAGTAAGCAACAAGTTGAATGTTTCAAATGCAGGTCTTAGATCTGATAAGTATTCTGCTGGCTGTGCCCAATACCCAGGTAAATCTATAAAGTCGTACGCGCAGCCATCTGCTGCAGCAAAGTTTGTACAGCCGTATGTACCATAACCACCTTCATCATCAACATGCTTATCTATGTTGTAGATAGATAAGTAAGCTGAAGTTTCATAGTGATATTGGACCTGTGGTTTGATTTTACCTACTGGAGTATTAAATGTGTGCTCATATCGAATAGTTGTTTGGAACTGAGGAGCATAAGGAGCCTCATTGCCAAGAAGATCAATATTATTCTCTGGTTCTGGAGCAACAGCACTACCATAATCAGGTCTGCCATGTGCAAATCCTATTGCATATCTAACCTGAGTCACAAAACTTTCAGTAACTTTGGTATTCATTGTTGCAATATAACCATTGATATTCCCACCTTCGTATGGATTCCAGTTGAATTCAAACTCTGAACCATAGAATTCTTGTTCACCAAAGTTTTGGCTTGACCACCTAGTAACAACTTGATCTTGTTGTACCATTTGTCCAAAAGTAGGCGACCCAATTGTTGTATCTACACCCATTGCTGAAATAACATCAACAGGAACGTTCCCTGATTCTTGTTTTCCATCATATTGTGAGAAATATGCGTTAAAAGATAAGTTAAGATCTTTTCCAACTCTTCTTTTAAAACCAAACTCAAATGTGTCTATGTACTCGTTATCATACGAAGTATCAGCATATGAACCTGGTCCCTCTGGATGAAGAGTATTATTTCCTCTTCTATATACGTCTTGTATTGAACCAGATTTAAAACCAGTTGCATAATATGCATAGAGAAGGGTGTTATCATCTAAATCAAAATCAAGTCCTACTCTATAGTCAAGATTATCAAACTCTGCTGATGTATCATTAATGAGAACTTCTTGAAGACATCCATAACCACCTGTACAGTTAACTCCTTCAACTAAGAATTCTCCACCATTCTTCCATGGTGTATATCCAAGTCTTGTCCAAGCAGCATCTCTAGATCTTGCGCCATCATACGGGTTTGCTGCACATCCATTAGCCCAGAACATACATCTAAAGTTTCTACCACCAACATCAGTTTTTTCTTCTTCTGAATATCTAGCACCAACTGTTAGAAACATTCTTTCATCAAGCTGGTATGTTGCTTGGCCATACATTGCAGTTGCATCAAGCTGTCTATCTGGCTGAATAAATACATCAGAACCTTCAAGTCCGTTGAAGTGTGCTTCCATATTGTTATTTTCTAAGTTCATGAAGTAACCAAGTACCCACTGCAGCTTCTCGTCTTTAGATGATCTTAATTCAACGTCAAAAACCTTGGCTTTTGCCACAAAATCATCAATATTCCAGTTACCATCCCAGTTACCATGACCCATATCTGTATCAAAATGAGCTTCTTCTTCAAGATGCTGATAACCGTATTTCGCAACTAAATCAAAGTCCCCAATCGGAGCTTTGTAGATAGCTCTTGTTGAGGTAAGGACAACATCTAGCATTCCGGGAGTGTTTACATATGCTTTGTATGCATTTCCTCCACCAAAACCAGTATCACAGTCGGTTATATCAAAACCGCCCCAGTTCCATGACTCGTAATTAACCGTAGGTCTTCCTCTCATCAATTCGCAAGCTGGTGTTTCTGTCCAGTGAGCATTTTGGTTTTCATATTGCTCAAATTGGACGTTCAAACTTCTTTCTCCACCCATGTCGTAAAGTGCACTCAATCTAAATGCATTTTGATCTACGTTATTGTATGAATCAGCTGGATCCATTTGTACTTTTGAAAGTGGTCTTTGTTGCCATCCGTCAAATCCGTTATACCAGTGATGGTCAGACATATGTCTGTTGTTGTAATCTCCGCCTATTTGACTAAATTCACTTAAATCAACTCCAGCAAATTTCATAAATCTGTGATCCATCTGTGAAGCATCTAGATATGTTGTAATGAAAGAATCTTTTTTCTCTTCCATGTAAGCAAGCCTTATCGCAAAATTATCTGTGATTGGAAGGTTGTAATGCATTCTTAATGCTTGAGCATCCATTCTTCCTGCATCGATGGTTACTGATCCACCTTGAACTTCAAAGTTAGGCTTTGCAGTCACAACATTGAACGTACCTACTGTTGAGTTTCTTCCATAGAGAGTACCCTGTGGTCCTCTTAAAACCTCCGCTCTTTCGAGATCGAATAGTAGAGCCATAGCACCTTGCATTCTAGATACGTAGACACCATCCACATGTACACCAACAGCTGGATCTCCAAGTTCTGTAACATTATTAGATCTAACTCCTCTCATGGTAATAACTGGTGCACCATGGTTATTGGAATCAGTAATCTCTAACATCGGAACCATCTGAGAAAGGTCGATATAATTATTTATCCCATACTCGGTAAGTTTATCTTGAGTAAAAACCGTCACTGGAACAGGTGTGTCCATGACATCTTTCTCAACTTTCTGAGCGGTAGTAATAACAATTTCAAGGCCCTCATCTTCATCTTCTGAATCTTGGGCTATAACAGGTAAAGCAAATGCTGAAAGCATAAGCAACATAAGTAAATTTTTTGTAAATTTCATAATCCCCTCAATATGATTTGAATTGATAAGGTAAATATAACTAAAATTATGTTTATGTCAAATTGTTTACAATTAATTAAAACTCAGTAAAAAAGGACTTTATCTTGAATATTAGCAATAAAATTTCTTTGATTTTAATAACTACTTTTTTATTTGGCTGTAATGTCGGTAGTAGCAAATTTTCCAACTCAATTATTCCAGGAGTAATTCAACCTGCACCTGTTGCTGAAAACATTGATTATTGCCCATCAAAACAACCGCATTTATATGAAAATTACAATTTAATCTGGCAAGAAAATTTTGATGATGTAGGTTTGAATCAATCTAATTGGAATTTTATGTATGGAGATGGGCAAAATTATGGAGTTCCAGGCTGGGGTAATAATGAATTACAAAGGTATACAGATAGTGCTGAAAATATTTATCTTAACGCTGGCTGTTTATTCATAATCCCAACATATAACACTAGCTCCGATGGAACAGGCTATGAAAGTGCAAGAATAAATTCACAAAATAAAAGAAAATTTAAATACGGAAGAGTTGATATAAGTTTTTCTGTACCTGAAATAACAGGTGTATGGCCAGCTCTTTGGATGATGCCTGAGAAATCAGTTTATGGAAATTGGCCTAGAAGTGGAGAAATTGACATTGTTGAAACAATTAATGAAAAATCAGATGAGCTCGTTACCACAATTCATTATGGGCATGACTATCATAGGCAAATATCCAAAACTACTTTTTTAAACCAATTAACAAAGCTATCAAATCCGATTGATCACAATAAGATATCTTTGATTTGGGAAGATGAATATTTTGAATGGTTACTTAATGATCAATTGGTATTTAAAGTTAATTTTAATGAAGTTGAAAATCTTGAGCCCAATCCATTTCTTGAGGAGTTTTATCTATTAATTAACGTTGCAGTGGGTGGCAATTGGCCTGGAACACCGAATTCAACAATGTATTGTAATTCTCGCAAATCATGCCCCGATATGAAAAAATTAATAGTAGACTACATTGCTTATTATGAAAAAATTAATTGAAGTATTTCTTCCACTAATAATCTCGCTTTCACTCTTTGCTGAATCTCCTGCAATTGTCATACATGGAGGAGCAGGCTGGTTTTCAAATATGTCTCCTGATGAAATTAAAGATCTAAAAAAAGGCCTTAAAATGGCAGCAGATAAGGGTTTTGATATTTTAGAGAATGGTGGCAGCAGTGTAGATGCAGTTGAAGCCGCAATAATAATTTTAGAAGATAATCCTCTTTTTAATGCTGGAAGAGGCTCAGTTTATACATCTGAAGAAAGGCAGGAAATGGACGCTTCCATAATGACTGGAAAAGATAATGAAGCAGGTGCGGTTTCTTCAGTCACTAATGTAAAAAATCCAATTTCTTTAGCAAGGCATGTTATGGAAGAAACACCTCATGTAATGTTTACTAGTAGTGGAGCAGAAAAATTAGCAAGAGATAATAACATCGAACAAGTTGAACAAAGTTATTTTGCAAACCCAGATAGATTAAAGTCCTTAAAAAAAGCACAAGAAAATAAAAAAGGAACAGTTGGGGTTGTAGCAATAGATAAAAATAGAGTAATAACAGCCGGTACATCTACAGGAGGAATGACTAACAAAGCGCCTGGGAGAGTTGGGGACTCGCCAATAATTGGTGCTGGAACTTGGGTAGAAAATAATTCTTGTGGCGTCTCGGCAACTGGACACGGAGAATACTTTATAAGATTTAGTGTTGCCAAAGAAATTTGTGTAAAAGCACGTTATCAAAATAAATCTATTCAACAGGCTTCAACTGAGGTAATGAATCAGTTAAAAGAAATTGGTGCAGATGGAGGGGTTATTGTTATGGACAACAAAGGAAATTACGCTTTTGCATTTAATACTCCAGCGATGGCAAGAGCATACAAAGATGCATCTTCTGAAGTAATCAAAATATATAAGAATTAATGTCAATTAGGTACGAGCAACAAATCTTGCATCTAGACCTTCACGGAGTAAAGCATGCAGATGTTGAAATTTATGTAGAGGATTTTGTGCTTAGTAATCAGAACGAATTACCCCTTATCATCATATGTGGAAATTCTGAAAAAATGATTTCTATTGTGAATAAGACTTTAAAAAAAATTGATGTTAATTTTGAAGAAACAAGATACGGTCGTATCAGGGTAAATTCACTTGATGCGTAAGTTAAAGATTATTCAAATTCTTCCAACTTTAAATACAGGTGGAGTAGAAAGGGGCGTTCTAGATTTTAATAAATATCTTATTGGTAGAGGTCATGAATCATATGTAATTTCTAATGGAGGCAGGCAAGTAAAAAACCTTATTAATGACGGAGGCAGTCATATTCATATGCAGGTTTCTAAAAAGAGTTTTCTAACTTTGCTTCAAGCAAAAAAATTAGCAGATGTTATTAATGAAATTTCTCCTGATATTGTGCACGTTAGATCTAGAATTCCTGCATGGGTCACTCAACTCTCGAAGCTATTTATTAAAAATCCAAGACCAATTTTCTTTTCAACATTTCACGGTCTCTATAGCACACCCTTTTACAGCAGGATAATGGCTAGTTTTGATTACGTTATTGCAATTTCTAAAACAGTTAACGAATATATCTTAGAAAACTATAAAAACCACCTGAATACTGAACCAAGATTAATTTATCGTGGATCTGATCAAGATTATTTCACTAAACAATTTCAGTTAACTGAACAATATCAGGAAAAGTTTTTTTCACAATTCCCTAAACTCGCAGATAAAGAAATTATTGCATTTCCAGGTAGATTATCATCATGGAAAGGCCAGGAATCATTCATCAAGCTAATATCTAACCTACCTGATAATTTTTCTGGTCTTATAGTTGGGCCATATGAAGATGCAAAAAAGAAATATTACAAAAAACTTCTAAACCTTATAAGAGATTATAATTTAGAAAATAGAGTTTGTTTCTACAATGCAAAGGACGATATTCGAGAAATCTATTCACTTTCAGCACTTGTAATGAACCTATCATCAACTCCCGAACCTTTTGGAAGAACGCTTCTAGAAGCAGCAATGATGGGTAAAAAAATATGTGGTTGGAATAGGGGTGGTGTAGGTGAGGTCTTAAAGCTTTTTTATGAAGAGGGGCAGGTAGAATTTAACGATTTTGAACAGTTAACGGAAAAGACTAAATCAATTATTACAGGGAATAATAAACCTAAAGAGGTATTTTTAACCTCAGAGTTGATGCATCAAAAGACTGTTGATTTCTATCTTGAAGCTCTTGGAAAAAGCTAAGATTCATAAATTTTTAAAATTCTTTCAGATGCTTTTTTAATGATGTGATTTTTCTTTATGCTGCTAATCAAATCTTTTTGTTTTTTTAGAAGTTCTTTTGGCCTTGCCGTCCAATGAACAATAACCTTCTTGATTGAATCATAAGATAAATCTGTAGAAATAAATTCATTATCCAAGAGCTCAGGAAATGCACCTACTGGAGTAGCAATTACTGGAACCTCGCAATAAAGGGACTCAAAAAAAGATTTTGGTGAACCCTCTTTTAAAGAGCAAAAAATTTGTCCTTTAGAGTGGCATAAAATATTCCCTATATTATCTGTATAAGGAATAAATTTTATTTTTTTAGCAATATCCAAATCTGCAACAAGATTTTTTAATCCTTCCTCTTGAGAGCCTTCACCAACAATTACTAATTTTTCTTCAACAAATTTCCAAATTTTTATTAAAGTCTCAAGATTTTTTTGTGGCTCGAGTCTTCCAATAAAACAAAAGTACTCGCCATTTTTTTTGGTGTATTTCGGAAATCTTGTTTCGTCTACCCAATTTAATTCATGGTAAATATTTTTGTGCTGCTTATTAAAATTAGTGACTGCCAATTTGCTCACAGCTATTACACTATCTGCCTTTTCATAGGCATATACATTCTTTTTATTGTTATGCACTGTAGCTACCCATTTAAAATCCCTATTTTTAAATTTTTTTAAAAGCATTGCAGGTTTTGTTCCATGTGTATTAACAACATCGGGTATGTAATTTAGAAAAATTTCTTCTAGTTTTGAGGATTTAAACGGACTAAATCTATATCCTAGATTATCTAGGGAATGATAATTTGCCCTAAATTTTTTCTTAAATCTCTTTGGCCCTACGACCAACACATTATTATTTTTGGCTTGTTCAAAAGATAGCTCTTCAACATGCCTTTCCAGTCCTGCAAAAGCTTTACTTGAAAAAATATGTAACACTTTCATAAGATTTTAAATAGCTTATTAACTACATCTTTTACTTCAGATAAAGGTTTATTTTTTTTTGGGTGGCAAATGTTAGCTGATTTTATATCTCTAGAAAAAAGATACCTTTTGGTATCTATAAATCCAATATCCTTACTTTTTTTGAGCAACTCTATATTTTTTGTTACCTTAGTTTTTCTCAAAGGGGCCCCCTCTGTTCCATGGTCCCTATGCAGCTCATGATGAAATACGTATACATTTGAATTAGTTGAAAGTGCTTCATACAAAATTGAAACACTTTCTGGTGTAAGAAAAGTTATTTCACTTTTTTTAATCTCTGTAGTTAACCATTCATCAGAGGTATCTTTCCAGTTAAAAAATTCAGCATTACCCGGATGTTTAGGCATTTTAAGATCTGGTGATCTTGGAGAAGTGGTTATTTTCCATTGATAATCGTTATATAGGTCGTTTAAAATCCATTCAATCTGCTTCATTAAAACCTTGGGTCTAAAATGATAATGCCTACTTTTGCCGCCGATTATAATAAGACCTGTCTTCTTTTTTGTCTTCTCTGCCGAATATTTCGATAATACCCCCTTTGTTGTAATGACATTTTCTGGGGTTCTCAAATAAAACCTATCTAAATGTGGAACAACTGCAATATCAAAGAGTTGAGTAGGTTTCAGAGAAGGCTTCATTAAAACAATACTTTTGGAATTTGGAAAAAGTTTTTTTGCCAGCAGTAATTGATAATGAGTTTTAGATCCAGCACCAATTAATAAGTCAGGATAGTTGCCAAATGGTGTCATCCCTGAAGTAATATCAAATCCTTCCATGACCCAGTTATCAGTTGCCTCATCAATTTCTTTGGAGGGGACACCTTTTATGTAGGAGAAGAAGCTTGAAACAAGGTTACTTTCATGACAATCAACTGTCAGAAGTGATATTTTATTTGATTTTCTCAGCTCATCTACTAGGGCATCAATTTGCTTTTCATGTCCTTTCTTTCCATCTTTGAATACCCAAATATTAATAAGTTCTTTTTGTTTTAATGACATAGATTAAAATAATGATACATGGATAAAAATAATCAATACAATTCAGTTTTTATATCTGACGTACATCTTGGCTTTTTAGGCTGTAAAGCTGAAAAATTATATGAATTTTTAAATAAATTAAATTGTAAAAAGCTCTTTCTTGTGGGAGATATCATTGATTTTTGGGCTATGAAAGATAACTTTTATTGGCCGAAAGAACATCAAAAGGTTTTAGATAAATTAAAAGAGATAAAAGATAGTGGAACTGATGTATTTTACATTACTGGGAATCATGACGATCCCTTAAGAAGCAAAAAAGATGCAAATAAATTTATAGAGACTGATAAAAGATTTAAAAAAATACTTGATAAAGCAAATACGTTTAAAGTTGTTGATTCTCATATACATGAATCCCAAACACAGGGAAGAATTCTCATAATCCATGGCGATCAGTTTGATGTAGTTACCTCAAACATAAAGTGGCTCTCTAAATTTGGAGGTGTTCTTTATGAAATCTTATTAAAATTAAACCGCCCCCTTTCAAAAAAACTGAAAAGTTTAACAAAAAAAACTGTCAATAAAGCCAGTAATTTTCAATTGAACGTACAAAGATTGTGCAAGAAAGAAAAGTATAAAGGTTTGTTGTGTGGACATACTCATTTACCACAAATAAAACAAAATTCTGATTACATCTATTTTAATACTGGTGATTGGATTGAAGCGTGTACAGCCATCACAGAAGATCGAGATGGGAGCTTTGAACTAAAAAGTTTCAGTAAAGCAAAATCTGTATTAATTAACAAACTATGAATAAAAATCTTTTAATCATAATAATGATTAATCTATGCATGCCATTATTTTCAAAAAATATTTGTGGAGAAAAAATACTTTTTAATGGAAACATCTTTGTAGAAGCAACAAGAAGTATTGAAAATAAAGCTATCTCTATTAAAGACCAAAGAATCAATTATATTGGTGAGCTAGATGAATTTAAAATATGTAAAGAGGAAAAGGTTGACCTCAAAAAAGGGTATGTTTTTCCAGGGTTTGTAGATGCTCATGCTCATTTGAAAGGTGTAGGTTATAGACAGCTCAAATTAGACCTCTCTAACACCTCAAGTAAAGAGGAGATGCTTCAAAGAGTTAAAGTTTATAACGACACAAATCAAAACATGCAGATAATTTTTGGAGAGGGATGGATAGAAAAAAATTGGAGCGATAAAACTTTTCCTACGCGTTTTGATCTAGATGAAATCAATTCAGACATACCTATAATTCTTGAGAGAGCAGATGGTCACGCATTTTTAGTGAATTCAAAAGCATTAACTCTTTCAAATATTGATTTAGTTACAAAAAATCCATCAGGAGGAGAAATAGAGAGACTTAGCGATGGAAGGGCAAATGGAATATTAATCGATACTGCTAAGAATCTTGTACAACAGCTAATACCGGCTCAAACAATAGAGGATGAAAAAAATGCTTTCGCATTAGGAGCCAAAATTTATCAACAAAGAGGCTGGACAGGAATGCATGACGCTGACTCCCTATTCGTTGAGAAAATCAGAATCTTTGAAAATTTAGATTTAGATTTAAAAATTCATTTTTCTCTTAATCAAGAAGATTATGAACATTGCATTAAGGGCAGAAGGAGCATAAAGATATATGCAGATGGTGCAATCGGTTCAAGAGGAGCTGCTTTATTTGAAAATTATGAAGATAAAGATTCTAAAGGTTTGATTATCTATGACCAAAATGAAGTTAGGCAGTTACTAAAAAACCTTTACGAACGTGACTGTCAAATTCAAATACATGCAATTGGAGATAGAGGGAATAGTATGACATTAGATCTTTATGAGGAATTTCTTGAGGACACAAATAAAGATTTGAGATGGAGAATTGAGCACGCTCAAAATGTCACTGAAAAGGATCAGCAACGATTTAAAAAATATAATGTCATTGCATCTATGCAGCCATCACATGCTATTGGAGATCTTCATTTTGCAAAAGATAGGCTTGGTTTAGAAAGGTTAGATTATGCATATGCATGGAAAAGTTTTATTGAAAAAGGAGTTGTAATTGTAGGCGGCTCTGATGCTCCAGTTGAATTTGGAGACCCTTTGCAAGAATATTATGCGGCAGTTACAAGAAAAGATTTAACAGGATTCCATGACGAGGGTTGGAATCTACAACAAGCGCTAAGCAGAGAAGAAGCATTAGATATTTTTACAAAATGGCCTGCTTATGCAATATTTCAGGAAGAAGATTTAGGCACAATTGAAGTAGGAAAATATGCGGACTTTAGTGTTTTTGATAAAAATATTTTGACCATTGATAATATGGATATTCTTGATACTAAAGTTGTTATGACAATAATAAACGGAGAAGTTGTTTACACACATGAGTAAAATTTTGATAATCACTGACGCTTGGGAACCACAAGTGAATGGAGTTGTTGTCACTATGACTACCATTGTTAAAAAACTCAAAGAGAGAGGATACAAGGTAGATGTTATACATCCAGGATTATTTCATACCTTTCCTTTGCCTAATTATCCAGAAATATCTGTTGCATGGAACTTTTGGGACCTAAAGAAAAAAATACAGAAATCCGATCCTGATTATATTCATATTTCTGTTGAAGGGCCTTTGGGTTTAACTGGAAGGCATTATTGTCTAGAGCATAAAATTCCCTACAGTTCTGCAATTCATACCAAATTTCCTGAGTATGTGTATGAGAGATTTAATATTGGACTTGATGTTACAAAGGGCCTTTTAAAATGGTTCCATAATTCAGCTATTAATACTTTGGTTAATACTAAAAGTCATATGAAAGAATTAAAAAAAGATGGTTTTAATGATTTAGTGCTTTGGTCTAGAGGGTTTGATGAAGAGGTATTTTATCCAGATAAAAAAGGGGGAAAAGGAAACTACCTTTTATATGTCGGGAGAGTTGCAATAGAAAAAAATATCGAAGAATTTTTAAAGATGGAAACAAGTCTTAAAAAAGTAGTAGTAGGTGGAGGCCCGATGTTGAATAAATTTAAAAGGAAATACAAAGAGGTTGATTTTCTTGGTTACAAAAAAGGCAAAGAACTCGCAAATATTTACAGGGATGCAGCATGTTTTGTTTTTCCTTCGAAGACAGATACATTTGGCATTGTTTTAATTGAAGCTCTTGCTTGTGGAACTCCAATTGCTGGATTCGATGTTACAGGACCAAAAGATATTGTTATTGAAGGTGAGAATGGTTCATTAGATAAAAAGGATTTAAGTATGGCTGTGGAGAGAGCTTTAAAAGTTGATAGAACAAAGGTAGTTAAATCAGCAAAAAAATATACATGGGATGTATCAACCGATCAATTTATTGAGTCACTAGTTTCTATTAAGTAGATGTTTGTTTTTTTACCATTTTCTGACGAAAACCCAACAGTAAGAAAGCCTGTGGTAACTTGGGCCTTAATCGGTATCAATTTAATAGTATTTATTTTTCAAATGCTTTTATCGCCACAGTCAAATCAATTGCTTATAGATTCATTTGGAGTAAGGCCTTCAGCTTTTTTTGAATTAGTAAATTTACATACCATTTTTACATCTGCATTTTTACATGGAGGTTTCATGCATTTTGCGTTCAATATGCTTGTTCTTCATATATACGGAGACAATATCGAAAATTATTTAGGAAGAACTAAATATATTATTTTTTACTTCTTGGGAGGAATAGCTGCAGCATTTTTTCAAGCAATATTTTCTAGAGGTCTAGACGTACCAATGATTGGAGCAAGTGGATGTATCGCAGGAATTATGGGTGCTTATTTTGTTCTATATCCAAAGGCAAGAATCAATGTATTTATGTGGTTCATAATCTTCATTCAAACGATCAAGGTTCCAGCAAGCATAGTGATAGGCTTCTGGATAATAACTCAACTTATAAATGCAACAGGATCAAGTTCAGATGGGGTCGCTTATTTTGCTCATATTGGCGGTTTTGTATTTGGGTATATTGCAATTAAGTATTTTTTTAGAGGAACTAAAGCTAGAATATATGCTGATTTTGAAGAGGTGGAGGAGAGAGACATTCCATTTTTTAGAAAAAATAGAACTTCTGGGTTAAGAAAAAAAGATGACGATTGACGATATTAAAAATATGCTTGAAGAGGGCTTCAAGCTTAATCATTGTGAAGTAATCAACGAAAGCCCAAATCATTCAAATTATTCTGGAGATTTATCACATATAAAAATAATAATTGTTTCAGATGATTTTGTTGATGAAAGCTTAGTTCAAAGACATAAGCATGTATATTCAAAAATTCCTGAAGTAGTAAAAACAATTCATGCAATATCTATTATTGCGAAGACAAAGTCAGAATGGGATGAATCAAATGAATTTGCAGCTTCTCCACCATGTTCAAAAAATTAGTTTCAAATTACTTTAATTCTATAAAGGACAGAAAATTTTTTTATTCGGCAATAATTTTGCTTGCTATATTTTGCAGTTCTCTAGGTATTAATAATTTCAGATTCGATGCTTCTTCAGAGACTTTGATTCTTGATAACGATGTTGATTATCAAATATACGAACAAACCAACGATGATTTTGGCTCATCTGATTTTTTAATACTTGCAATACAGTCTTCAAATGAAATTTTTACTCTTGATAATTTGCAAAATCTGCAAAATCTCAGAGACAAAATTCAAGTAATTGAGGGAGTTGATAGTGTTGTTTCAGTTTTTGATGCTCCAATACTTGAACAACCTAAATTATCACTAATCAAATCAGCATCTAATGATAAGTATTTGCTCGAAGACGAGTTAAACCTTTCTCTAGCTAAACAAGAATTAATAGATAGTCCTATTTTTAGTGAACTAGTAATAAGTAAAGACGGCAAAACACTTGCGTTTCAAATTAATCTCGATGGAAAAGATAATTATGACCAAACAGTTATCGATATAAGATCAGAGATTGAGACATTTAAAAATTTCAATATAAATCTTGCAGGACCATCAATGATAGTTTTTGACACGATTAACTTTATTAAAAATGATGTCATTACTTTTGGAACTATTACTATTTTAGTTTTCTTTATTTTTCTTTATTTAATATTTAGAGATTTTTGGCCTGTAACCATAATACTTTTAAATGCATTGATAGTTATGTTTATAAGTATTGGGGTAATGGGGTTAATGGATTGGCCAATAAGTATAGTTTCATCAAATTTTTTAGCTTTGTTGCTCATAACATCTATTGCAATTTCAATTCATATACTTGCTAAAGTACAAACAGATGTAGATAAAAACATTTCCACTAGCAAATCTTTATCAGATATTTTCATGCCATGTCTTTTTACAGCATTAACTACAATAGTAGGTTTTGCCTCCTTAATCTTGAGTGATATCAAGCCGGTAATTGATTTTGGAAAAATGATGAGTGTAGGAGTGCTTTTAAATCTTTTGAGCTCATTTTTATTTATACCATTGGCACTAGAGCTTAAAAATATAAAAAGTATTACACAAAAAAATATTGCAGATTTCGTATACAACAATGGTTATGTGCAAAGCAAAGGATTTATTAAAAAAGCCTGGATCCCATTTTTGCTGATTTTTATACCATTGATAATTTATCTACCAACTAATTTAAAAGTAGAAAATAAATTTATCGATTATTTCAACAAAGAAACTGAAATATATAAGGGAATGGAGACGATTGATAAAAATCTTGGTGGTACAACTCCTTTTGATATTATTCTTTCTTTGCCTGAGGCAATAGAAGAAGTTGATGAAGAGGATCTCTTTTTTAGTGAGAACTCAGAAACCGCAAAATACTGGTGGAAAAAAGACAATATGGACAAACTTCAAAAGGTTCAAAATGAAGTTTCTAAAATTGATGAACTGGGTAAGGTTTTGAGCATTGCAAATGGCATTGAGCTTGCACAAAATTTAAATAATAATCAGCCTCTTGGAGATTTAGAATTAGCCTTTGTAAGAAATTCATTATTAGATAGCGAGAGAGCTCAAAAAGTTTTAGAGACATTTATTGATGAAACAGAGAAAAGCACTAAAATTTTTGCAAGAACTATAGATTCAAGTCCAAATCTGAATAGAAACGAACTAATCAATTCAATAGATGAAATTCTTCAAAAGAATTTTGAAGGTACTGAAATTGATTATCAGATTACCGGTTTAGGTGTTTTGTATAACAATTTGCTTCAAAGTCTTTTTTCTTCACAAATAAAAACACTAAGTTTTGTCTTGGTTTCAATCTTCTTGATGGTTTCTTTTCTTTTTAGATCTCTGTTGGTAGGTTTTTCAGTCATGTTTATACCTTCTATTTCAGTTGGTGTGGTTATGTCGTCAATGAGTATTTTAAACATCCCTTTAGATATTATGACAATAACTATTGCATCAATATGTGTTGGAATGTCAGTAGATTATGCAATACATTTTGCTTGGAGGTATTTAAAAGAGAATGATGAAAAGAAAACACTTCTCTCCGCAGGCAGGGCAATTCTTATAACTGGGTCTACAATAATTATGGGCTTTCTTGTTTTCCTTTTTTCAAACTTTAATCCAACGATATTATTTGGGGTTTTCTCTGGAATAGCTATCTTCTTTGCAATGTTCCTTTCAATATATCTATTACCAAGAATCTTAGACTTACAAAGTAAATAAATTCTTAAAATTTTCAGTAGTATATTCAGCCATTTCAATAACATTTTCACCACGAACATTAGCAATATGTTCCGCAATATGAGGCAGATTCATAGGCGTATTGATGTTATGTTTTGTTTTAGATTTTAAATTTCTTGGTATCAGATAAGGAGCATCGGTTTCAATAATTAATCTATCTTTAGGAATAAATTTTAATAATGAATTTAAGTCTGCTCCTCTGCGTTCATCGCAAACCCATCCAGTGATTCCAATGTACAGTCCTAAATCTAAGAAAGATACTAATTCGCTTTTACTGCCTGTAAAACAATGAACAATGCCACCAGGTAAATTAGAAAAATATTTCTTTAATATGCTGTAGAAGTCTTTAAATGCCTCCCTGTTATGAAGGAAAACAGGCATTTTATGATCAGAGGCTAATTTTAACTGCTCCTCGAATGATTCTTGTTGGGTAATTTTTTGCTGAAAATCCCTGTAGTAATCTAGGCCTATTTCACCAATTGCTGTTATATCCTCCTGATTGATTAAAGTTTCTAGTTTCATTAATAACTCGGCATCTAATTCATTAGCATGATGTGGATGTATTCCAATACCACAGCTAATTTCTTTGTAAATAGAAGAAAATTTAATAACTTTATCAATATCTTTTTTCTCTGCTGCAGGGCAAAAGAAATGACCGACTCCTAATTTTTTAGATTCATTAAGAATATCCTCAAAGTTTTCTTTAAAAGAGGAGTGTGTAATGTTAAAACAAGCGTCTGCTAATACCATTTCTAATATATTTTGGTAAACTCTAACCTAGTCGAAATGAGATTCCAAGGAACAAAAAACTATATTGCTACTGAAGACCTCAAATTAGCGGTTGATGCAGCTTTAAATCTAGAAAAGCCACTCCTAGTGAAAGGGGAGCCGGGTACAGGTAAAACAATGCTTGCAGTTGAAGTCGCTAAGTCACTTGGGTTAAGGCTTATTGAATGGCATATTAAATCTACAACCAAAGCTTCACAAGGTCTATACGAGTACGATGCAGTATCAAGATTGAGAGATTCACAGCTTGGAAATGAAAAAGTTAAAGATATTAAAAATTACATAAAAAAAGGCAAACTTTGGGATGCATTCGATTCCGATGAGCAGGTGGTTTTATTAGTTGATGAGGTTGATAAAGCCGACATCGAGTTTCCAAATGATCTTCTACAAGAGTTAGATAGAATGGAATTTTATTGCTACGAATTAGATAAAACAATAAAAGCTAAGAAACGTCCGCTTGTAATTATCACTTCTAACAATGAGAAAGATTTACCTGATGCTTTTTTAAGAAGATGTTTTTTCCATTTTATTGCTTTTCCTGATAGAGCAGTTCTTGAAAGTATCATTAATGTACATATTCCTAAGATCAAGAAGAACCTTCTTAAGAAATCTCTCGATATGTTTTTTGATGTTAGGAAAGTACCAGGCTTAAAGAAAAAGCCTACAACATCTGAATTAATAGACTGGTTAAAACTCATTGTTTCTGATGATCTAGCCCAAGAATTAATTGCGAAAAAAGATAAAGAACTTTTACCTCCACTTTATGGAGCTCTTCTTAAAAATGAGCAGGATGTCGAACTCTTACAGAGATTGGCATTTATGACAAGAAGAGAATCATAATGTTAATAAATCTTTTTAGCACAGTAAGAAATTATGGCGTTCCTGCTACTTTAAAAGAATTTTTAGACCTTCTGAAAGCATTGGATAAAAACTTAGCCTTCGCTGATTGGGATGATTTTTACTATCTCTCTCGAACAATTTTAGTTAAAGACGAAAAATATTTTGACAAGTTTGATAGAGCTTTTGACATCTTTTTCAAAGGTGTAGAGAACCTCGATGATATTTTTAAAATGATGATTCCTGATGATTGGCTTAGAAAGCAGTTTGAAAAAGAACTTACTGAGGAGGAGCTTAAAAAAATAAAAGATTTAGGCGGACTGGAGAATCTAATGAAAGAATTCAAAAAACGACTAGAAGAGCAAGAGAAGCATCATCATGGTGGTTCAAAATGGATTGGGACAGCCGGGACTTCTCCTTTCGGGAACGATGGTCATCATCCTAATGGTATTAGGGTAGGTGGTAAATCAAATAAAGGAATGGCAGCCAAAGTATGGGAAGCAAGAGACTTTAAAAATTTAGATGATTCCCTTCAGCTTGGTACAAGAAATATAAAAATTGCCTTAAGAAAGTTACGCAAAATGACAAGAAAAAGTGAAAACTTTGAATTTGATTTAGATACTACTATTAAAAGTACAGCAAAAAATGCGGGTTATTTAGAGCTTGAGTATATTCGTGAAAAAATGAACGACATTAACCTTATTGTATTCTTTGATGTTGGCGGCTCTATGGATCCTTTTGTAAAAGTTTGTGAAGAGCTCTTTTCTGCAGCCAAGTCTGAGTTTAAAAATCTTGAATATTATTATTTCCATAATTGCGTTTATGAATCTGTTTGGAAAGACAATTACAGAAGAAATGAAAATAGAATCAATACACAAAATATTCTTAATAAATTTGGAAAAAACCATAAAGTTATTTTTGTAGGTGACGCTAGCATGGCACCTTATGAACTGACAAATCCTGGAGGAAGTATTGAACACTGGAATAAAGAATCTGGAGAAAGTTGGATAAATAAAGTCACAGGCCATTTTTATAAAACAGCATGGTTAAATCCTGTTCATGAAGATCATTGGGATTACACTTCCACTATAAAAATGATAAATAACTTGATGGATCAAAAAATGTTCCCATTAACAATAAGCGGAATATCAAACGCAGTAAGTTATTTATCCAAGAAGCATTAATGAAAGCTCTAGAAATTAAAAACCTTAAAAAAACCTACAATAATGATGTAACAGCCTTAAAAGGAATAGATTTATCTGTTGAGAAGGGTGATTTTTTTGCACTTCTTGGTCCTAATGGAGCTGGTAAATCAACTACCATTGGTATCATTTCTTCTCTAGTGGTCAAAAATGAGGGTAGTTTAAAAATATGCGGTATTGATGTTGATGAAGACTTTAATTCAGCAAAACTAAAGTTGGGAGTCGTTAATCAAGAGTTTAACTTCTCACAGTTTGAAAAAGTCTTCGATATTATTGTTACTCAAGCAGGTTTTTATGGAGTTCCTTATAAAGTTGCTAAAGAACGTACAGAAAAATATCTAAAAAAACTTGGCCTTTGGGATAAAAAAGACGAACAAGCCAGAATGCTTTCTGGTGGACAAAAAAGAAGGGTCATGATTATTAAAGCACTTATTCATGAGCCAGAACTTCTTATTCTAGACGAACCAACAGCTGGTGTTGATATTGAGCTTAGAAGAATTCTTTGGGACTTTTTAAAAGAGATAAATAAAAAAGGCACTACAATAATTTTAACAACTCATTATCTTGAGGAAGCGGAAAGTCTGTGTAAAAAAATAGCCATCATAGATAATGGTGAAATCATAGAGAACACAACTATGAACAAACTTTTATCTAAATTAGATGATCAATTTTATGTAATAGAAACTTCCAATCATATTGAGGACAAATTTAAGTTAACTAATTTTTATTCTGAAAGAGAGGATGAAAATAAACTTGCTGTAAAAATTCCTAAAGATAAAACTTTAAATGATCTCTTTGCTGAGCAAGAAATTAAAAAATTAAAGATTACAAATATTAAAAACCAAACCAATAGACTAGAAGAACTATTTATAAGGCTGACTACTAAAAATGATTAATCTTAGAGCGTTAATTACACTTTCTAATTACCAAGTTAGGAGAATCTTTAGGATTTGGATTCAAACTATTGTCCCACCGGCAATTACTACAGCTTTGTATTTCTTAATTTTTGGTCAACTTATAGGTAGAAGAATAGGTGAGATGCCTGGCTATGAAGGCTTATCTTACATTGAATTTATGGTACCAGGTCTAATAATGCTTTCGGTTATAACCAACGCCTATGGCAATGTTGCTTCAGGTTTTTATGGTGCTAAATTTCAAAAAGCTTTAGAAGAGATAATAATTTCTCCTATGCCTAATTGGGCAGTATTACTTGGCTTTATTTCAGGAGGGATTGTTCGAGGATTTATTGTTGGGTTGGTAGTTATTTTTGTAAGCATATTCTTTGTTCAGATTACTATCGATAATCTTTTGCTCACAATCTTTTCAGTTTTTCTAACTTCACTTTTGTTTTCTGTTCTTGGTTTAATAAACGGCATTTTTGCGAAGAATTTCGATGATATAAGTATTGTGCCTACTTTCATACTGACACCACTCATCTATTTGGGAGGCATATTCTACTCAATTGAGATTCTCACATCTGAATGGCAATTTATCTCAAAACTTAATCCAATTCTCTACATTGTAAATTTCTTTAGATTTGCAATGTTAGGAAGCTCAGAAATAGACCCTATGCAAGGGTTTGTATTGATACTGTTCTTTACCTTTCTTTTCTCGGTAATTGCTTACACTTTGCTTGTTAGAGGTGTAGGAACAAAAGAATAATGAAAGGACCCCTTGGTAAAAAGGTAGCAGCTCCCAAAAAATTCGATCCAAAAGTATTATTTCCGATTTCAAGAACAGAACAACGTAAAGGAGTTTTTGAAAAGACAGATTTCAGTAAGATTAAGGGTGATGATGTTTGGAATATTCATGAGCTTCTTTGGATAGATAAGAAAAACAATTCTCACCATAACGAATTATCAATAAGCCTTAATTGCACCTCAAAAAATACTATTGAATCAAAATCAATGAAATTGTTTCTTGGTTCTTTAGTGCATAAGAAATTTGAGAATATTTCTGAAGTTAAAAACGTAATTAAACGTCATATTGAAGCTGTGACCAAATCAAAAATTAAGCTTGGCAAAATTTATACAAAACAAAATGCAAATGAATGTGAAATAAAAATTTCATCCAAAGTAAAACCTCTTAAAGAGTCTTCATATAAAGCTAGTAAAAGGAAAAACTTTAAGACTTATGTGTTCAAGGCATTTAGATCATTATGTCCTGTTACCAATCAGCCTGATATTGCTGATATCTACTTAGTTGCTGATTTAAATGCAAAGAATAAAAAAGATATATCAGAGTATCTTGGCAGTTTTTTTGAAAAAAATGGTTTCCATGAAAGATGCGTTGAAGAGATGTTCTTTGAATTAAAAAGAAAAAAATATCTTATCAAAAGCATTGAAGGATACTTTGAAAGAAGGGGAGGTATTGCAATTATCCCTAGACGTTATTCTGTTTGATATAATTCACAAACTCCGGAGAGATGGCAGAGTGGTCGATTGCGCTATCTTGGAAAGGTAGTGAGCGTTTATAGCGTTCCGAGGGTTCGAATCCCTCTCTCTCCGCCAGTTTTTCATTTAGATGTAATTGTGAAATATCGACATAAACCTTTATATTAAAATTATGTAT